>NZ_JAXBLX010000016.1:0-100899 GCF_037027555.1 Halalkalibacter kiskunsagensis
CTTGGAACAAGAGGGTTAGCTTGGTCAATTTCGTCAGCTGCTAAAAGTGGTGATTACCCAAGAAGCCCCCACTTCAAACAACCCGTAAGGGTGGTAAGTGGTGGGTAGTTCACATCGGTCATGTTCCAACCGCCATTTCTCGATACCATATGCCCTAGAAATGCCCACTGAATCTCAGGAAACTTTTGATAGAAATTAAGATATGCTTGTGTCCGTGTAAAATTATTGCTATTTCTGATTGCTGTTTGTTTGTTAATGTTATTGATGATTTTTTCTTCCTCTTTTGATATAGTTGCGGCATTAATCGAAAAATCAGGCAATCTAGTTAATTCTATTTTTAATTTCTTTAGCTCGGGAGTTATTTTTTGACTAAAGAACAACTTTTTTAATAAGCAGTTCCATCCCATTTTTTCACCTCTATAAATCGATATTTATGTAATAGAGCAGGGATTATGAGTGTAAACAAACGATTTAACTTCTAATTTAAATCTCATAGTTACTATAGAAAACTATACTTAATAACGTATGGTTAATTAATTTTATAAAAATTCACTACTTTCAGAGATATATAACAATCATCTATAATTGATTATGAAAGGGCTTTATTTGTGAAAATTAATGGGAGGTTGTTTTATGAATAAGCGAAAACTAGGTCGAACAGGCCTTGAAGTGTCTGAAATTGGATATGGTTCATGGGGAATTGGAAAAACAAGTTGGATAGGAGCTGATGATTAGGAATCATTAAAATCCTTACATAAATCAATAGACCTTGGCTTGAATTTTATTGATACAGCACTAGGTTATGGGAATGGCCATAGTGAACGACTTATTGGACAAGTGTTAAAAGACCGTTCAGAGCCAATCTATGTCGCAACGAAAATTCCTCCTAAAAATAGACAGTGGCCAGCCCAAGGAGGAGTATCTGTTGAAGAAACGTTTCGAGGAGACCATGTTATCGAAAGTACTGAGGAAAGCCTAAAAAATCTAGGGGTAGAAACGATTGACCTTCAACAATTTCACGTTTGGTCAGATGAGTGGGTCAACCAAGGTGATTGGCTTGAAGCAATTGAGAAACTGAAGAAGCAAGGGAAAATTCAGCATTTTGGGATTTCAATTAATGATTACCAACCAACCAATGCAATAAAGTTAATTGAAACAGGCCTCGTTGATTGCGTTCAAGTAATCTACAATGTTTTCGATCAAAGTCCAGAGGATGAACTTTTCCCAGCTTGTCAGAAACATAATGTTGGAGTGATTGTCCGTGTGGCACTTGATGAAGGTGGGTTAACAGGCAGGATTACCCCTGAAACGATGTTTGCTGAGGGAGATTTCCGAAACAATTATTTCAGTGGAGATCGAAAACAAGAGCTTATAAAACGTATTGAACAAATTACATCTGATTTAAATATTACAAACGAGCAAATGGCTGAAACGGCGTTACGGTTTGTATTAAGTCATCCAGCGGTATCGACCGTTATCCCAGGAATGCGTTCGATACGGAATGTAGAAAGAAATTGTCAAATTGGCGATGGACAAGGGCTTCCACAAGAACTAGTGCAAAAATTAAGAAAGCACCGTTGGGTTCGAAATTTCTATTTAGCAGATTAAGAGAATACGGTTCTGATCAATTGGTATTATTAGTGCAAAAGCATATGGAGGGATAATATGAACAATCGTTATTTAGGAAAAACAGGCTTAGCGGTAAGTGAATTATGCCTTGGTACAATGACATTCGGGCGAGAGACAAGTGAGCAAGATAGCTTTCGTATCATGGATCATTTTGTTGATGCTGGTGGGAACTTTTTAGATACTGCAAATGTGTATACAACGGGAGTTTCTGAAGAGATTGTTGGAAAGTGGCTTCAAACAAAAAAACGAGAGGATTTCGTGATTGCTACGAAGGTTCGTTTTGGGATGGGACAAGGACCAAACGAAGTCGGACTTAGTCGCAAACATATTCTGTCAGCGGTAAAAGACAGCTTACAACGATTAGGCACAGAGTATATTGACCTTTATCAAGTTCATGCATGGGACCAAGCTACCCCTCTTGAAGAAACGTTAAGTACGCTAAATGATCTAGTACGTGAGGGACTTGTTCGGTATATCGGAGCAAGTAACTTTAAAGGGTGGCAGTTGCAAAAAGCTATTGATGTAAGCAAACAGCATGGCTGGGAATCGTTTGTCAGTTTGCAGCCTCAATATAATTTGCTTTCGCGTGCAACTGAATGGGAATTAATTGATGTATGTGTGAATGAAGAATTAGGTGTCATGCCATGGAGCCCGTTACGCGGTGGCTGGCTAAGTGGTAAATTTACACGAGATATGAACAAGCCTCCAGCAGATACTCGCATTGCTCAAGCAGAAGAACATGGGTGGGGTGAATCATGGAGCAAATACAACAACGAGAATACGTGGCGAGTTCTTGATGTACTATATGATGTTGCGAAGAAAGTTGAAAAAACACCTGCGCAAGTAGCGATTAATTGGTTGCTGCAATCACGTGGGGTAACGGCTCCAATTATCGGGGCACGAACGATGGAGCAGCTTGAAGCCAATCTCGGCTCTTCTGGCTGGGCATTAACGAAGGAACAGATGGATCAGCTAAATCAAGCGAGTGACTTGTTTGTCACTTATCCATACAATCTAGAGGCTGAGGAACAACGAAGCAAAGGGAGATTTTAAAGTAGGGAGGAAAGTGAAATGTCAGTTGAAAAAATAGAGCATGTTGGAATTATGGTTACTGATTTGGAAGTGTCTATTGCTTTTTATCGTGATGTTATTGGATTAGAGTTACTTGATTCACTAACATTAGATAACGGTACCCATCTTGGTTTTCTAGGATTTGCTAATGCACAAGAAACAGTAGTTGAGTTAGTTTGTAAAACTGACAATGAACTTCTAGAAGAAGGACGAGTTCATCATCTCGCATTTACTGTAAATGGATTGGAAGCTGAAGTTGAACGTCTAAAATCTATGGATATTTCTTTTGTAAATGAAAGCATCAGTACACTTCCTAATGGATCAAAACTTATCTTTTTTTATGGACCTGATAGGGAAAGAATAGAATTTTTCGAGCCAGGAACAAAATAGGGGGAGTGTAATAATGATTGAGCACCTTGTTTTATTTCAATTTAATGAGTTGATTACTCCTGAAAAGGAAGAGGAGCTTGTACAAAAGCTCCTTTCTTTTAAAGGGCAGATTCCAGGTCTTGTTGAAATCACTGCAGGACTTAATGTAACCGAGGAAGTAGACAAAGAACAAGGGTACAGGCTGGCGCTTAGAGCAACCTTTGAAAGTCAAGAAGCGCTAAGAGAGTATGCGACTCATCCGGTTCATGAGGAATTCAAACAAATGCTAAAAGATGTAGTCGAAAATGTGATTGTAGCGGATTATCCAATTTTATAGCATCGAAAGGACCCTTGTTTACTTAAACAAGGGTCCTTAAGTATGAACAAACTCCTTTATTATTTCTTTTTAATTGTTCTTATTTCTCCATTCAGTGGCCACTTTATCTGTCTCATCAAATTTATCCATTACAACGTGTAAATAAAAAGGTTGATAGCGCTTTACATAACGTAATAGTTGTTATAGAAAATAGTAATCATTTCCTTGATACAGAATATGCTGTATCAAGGAGGAGAGGAAAATGAACCTGTTCAGGAGTTTGATAACTTGGTTTAGTGAAAGTCTGAATTCGAATGATCTTAATTATTTTGAAGTGATGCACTTCAAATCAACAGGGTATACAGAATTTCAGAAAAGTTATTTATGGAAGTAAAAAGCAGGAGCACTTCTTGGTGTTAATCATTCCTATTAATAATAGTATGTTCTAGCTTACTTAATGGACGAGTAGAGTAAGCATTTTTTGTTTGGTTGGAATTTGTTTAAAATTAAATCGAAAGGACGATAGATATGTTCGATATAAATTGGATAGATTTAGTGATTTTAATTCTTGCTTCTTATAGACTTACGCGATTAATTGTATTCGATGAGATTACTTCCTTTTTTCGCAAACCATTTTTATCTGTTACCTATCAAGAGAATGAGGCCGGACAATTAGTTGAAAGCGTTGAAATTAAAGGGGAAGGGTTACGTTATTGGTTTGGAATACTTCTTAGCTGTTACTGGTGTGTCGGTATTTGGTCCAGTCTTGGAATCGTTCTGTTATATTTTTATTTTCCTTCATTAAATATATTGCTCGTAATTCTCGCTGTAGCAGGAGCAGCAGCATTTCTCCAGTCAAAAACGGATTATTAATGAAAGTTTATAACAATAAACAAAAATAGGTTTGAATGGTTGATTTTAGTAAGCTGAAGTCTAAGCATATTATAAATTAACTGAATATGTTAAAGAGAAGAAGAAAGTCAATTGTTAGAAGATCGAATCAATTAAACTCAAAAGCTCCTGTTAAATATAGCAAGTACACTTTGAGAAATTAGGAGTGATGTAAATGAAATCTCATCAACCGATAGTAATTAATAGACCAGTAAAGAATAAAAAGAAATTAACTATGAATAATTCCAATAACGAAGTAGCTTCATCAAAAGGATACTTTAAAAAGAAAACGAAAGTAAAGGGAGGGTGTTGTTTAAAAGGAAAGCTTTCGTAAGCAGCCAATTATTCTGATTAGGGGCATAAGAAATGGAAGAAGACCTTAACCAGCGATTTGAATAAAGTGTGAAAATTAAGGTCTTCTTCATGTGAATACGTGTGTTTATTAAGATGGAAAACATAAAAATGGACAAGAGTACAAAAGTAAATGCAGTAAAATCGCTACATGGATATATTATATAAGTTTCTTAAGTGGTCAACTCAGAATCATCGGTATTTGTTTCAGTTTCTTGTTGGAAACTGCTTTGAATTTCTTCAATTTCATTCGTTAGTTCCGTTAATTTATTTTCTAGTTCATTAATGAGAAGAAATTTTGAATCTAATTGTTCCTCATAATCAAATGATTGTTCTAAGAGTTCTTTAAATTGATGTTCTACCTGTTTCAAAATATCTAGTTCATGAATATCAGTGGTATCAGTCATTAGGGAACTGTTATTTGTGAACATAGAATTAGAGTCCCAATTAGAATCATTAAATTTCACATAAAGCTCATTTAGTTGATCTTGTGACGATTGCATTTCTTGTTTAAGTTGTTCATGTGTTTCTTGCAAGGAGGAATAACTTTCACTATCTTTTTGCAAAGCTGCAATATTTTCTTGAAATTTCTGATTCAGTTTTTTATTTTCTGTTAACTCTTCCTCAAGCTGAGTGGTCTTTGAAATAAAATTACTTTTTTCTTCATTTAAGTCGGAAATTGTTTTTTCGTATTGATCATGTTGTTGTAAAGCCTCTTCTAATTGGGCTTTATATTGATTAATTTGCACTTTGAGCTCAGCAACAGTTGTTTCCTCCAGTTTTGTAATTACAGCTTTTAGTTCATTAATTTCTTCATATAAATCATGGTTTTCATTTTTGAGCTGAGTTCTAGTTTCATTCGAATTATGAAGCTCTTGATGAAGACTTTCCATTTCTTTAACGAGTTTCTTTTTTTGAGCATTTTCTGTATCTCTATCTTTAGTAAGACGATCAATTTTTAATTTCAACTCTTCTTCAATCGTTTTTCTTTCTTTTTTTAGTTTTTTAATTTCCTGTTGCTTTTCAGTTAGAGAGGAATTGAATAATTCTTCTTGCTCTGTATATGTGTCTAATTGATTTTTTAAGTCTTTAATCGTTTGTTCGTAGTCTTCTTTCATAGTTAGTAACTCAGAGGATAGATCATTCTTTTCATCTACTAATTGAAAATTCTCTTCTTTTAATTTCTTTAACTGAGAGTAGTGATAATTATTTTCATAATCTTTCACTCTCGCTTGATACTTTGCAAGTTCTGCTTTGAAATAAATAATTTTTTGTTGAAGCTGGATCGTATCGGTCATTCTAATATTAGTTGATTGCAATTTTGTAACCTCCTGTAAATACATTGTATTTCATTACAATCCGTTGCTGGAATGTACAATAATTATATGTTGAAAGAATGTATGGGTTACATGTCTATATGTCCTTATTCTTATTAGTGGATTAAAATTTAAGTACCATCTTTTAACTGGTTAATAATTTCTTCAAATTTATCTTTATTTTGGTTGATAACGGTATTCAGTTCTTCAAGAATCTCTTCTGGAACAGAGTCAATGGTAGAGCTATTTACAGATTCATTTCTGTTTTTTACATTCATATTCATCAATAAATAAACAAGCAGGATATTTAAAGTAGTGCTTTCTAAATAAACAAAACTTTTATTTTTATCTGGTTTGTTCCCCTTTAGTTGTTCAAGCTGATCTTGTAAAAAATGACGAGTTAATTGTTTGAAAATTAGTTCTTGTTCTTGATCTTCATGATTATTCATAATATTCACCTCATTTCACGAACCATTGACATAAATTTGGTTTACAGCATGAATGCCTTCTTGAAATTCATCACAATAGGTAAAACCAAATATACTTCCTGCGTATGATTCCTTTGGAAGCCATTTTACCTGGAAATTTGGAAACGAAAGGATTTCTGAAGGTTCAATCACTTTTTTGCTAATTGGTTTAAGCCAATATTCATGTTTATCCGTTTGTTCATTCAGCCTTTCCCACGTATCTGGTGTTATTGAGAGGTTTGATTTTTTGTTTACGTATTTTCCAGAAAAGGTAAAGGGAGAGTCTTGTGAAAGTTTTATACAAATATATGGATTTGAAAGTAATTTATTCCCTAAGTTCTGAATATGATAAGTACCAATAAGCAAGCTATCCTGATCGTTTTGGTGGGAGATGCTGAATGAATATGTAAAATAGCTAACAATGCTTAACTTTTGCTGTTGTTTAATAGTAGATACTAAATCCTTCATTTCTGTTAGATAAGAAGTTGTATCATTGTTTAGTTGCAAGATTAATTGCTTTAATTCAGATACATTTTTATTAGTCATTTATATCACCTCTTAAAAAAATAAATGAGAGGAGTGATTTCTCCTCTCATTATCTGTATGCTTTAGGATTAATCCTCATCACCATTAGTTGGGAAAAGAACTGGGCATTGAGGCGGAATTGTAGGAGTAGGGCATACAGGTGTAAATGGTAAAATATCTCTAGGTTGACAGAAGTCAGCTACTAACTCAAGTGTAACGTCAAATACTGATTGAATACTTTGACATAAACGAACTGTTATGCCAAGTTCTAGAGATACTCCAGGAGTTACATCTTCACAATTAAACACACAAACAAAACAATCTAAATCTGTGTAAGTTACTTCAACATCAGTGCCATCTGGAGCACATAAAATAACTTGTTCACAACGTGTGAATGATTCAGTTGCAATTGGTGCAGTAATCCCATTAACAAAAATGGATACATCAAAATTTTTCTGAATAGTCACCAATTGAAGTGTAATGGGAGAGCCATCAATCATAAAAGGTCGATCTTCACGGTTTAAAATTACAAATGGATTAACTTCATCTGGTGTAACTTCGCACGTAATGTCTAAATCATCACATGATATACCATTTGGTAGTTCTACATCATCTAAAGTTAAATTCAAATCAAACGTCGCCTCGTTAATGATCCAATCATAAACCTTTTGCGTATTAATACAAAGGAGCTCTTGGCCCCCTTTTAAATTTTTCGCTTGCATTTAGCAAACACCTCCGAATAAGATTAATTTCTTTTCACTTGTAGCATATGATAATAAATAAAGATGGTTACATGTTTAGTAGGTTTTTTGAAAAAGCTGATAATAGCCTATTTATCAGCCTCATTATAGATAAAAGCATAAAATCCAATCGAATGTTTTCTAGAACGTACAGTATTATTTTGAATTGCATACATGTACACCTTAACGTATTTTTTATTACACATTATAGAAAAAAGAAAATATTCTGGAGATACATTTCATAGGAATAATCAACAAAGCATGGTATAGGTACTTTTTGGTATGAATTGTATTGCCCACTCAGATTTGTCACGTTTCAAGAGGAAAAATCTAAAATGCTTTAGAAGGGTGATGAGTATGGAACAGTCTAGGTATAGCAGCACTCAAGATATAGATACCTTGAAGCAAAAGCTTGTTGCGTATAAGAAAACGTTAGAAGCATTAAAGGGTGGAGGTGTAATTGAAGATTATCTTCTGCCTAAAAAGGAATATGAAGAGTTAAAAAATCAAGTTTCAACATTAAAAGGAGAAATCAAAACAATGAAGGACAAACAAGATGTGCAGATTCATGAATATGAAAAGAAGGTTGAAGTTATGACAACTCATGTGGAATTAGTTAATAATACGATGCGTGACTTAAAACAGGATGTAAGTTTGTTAATGAGCAAAGTTAGTAATATTGATTTTTCGGATATATTAAAAAAAATAGATAAAATGGTTGACATTCAATATGCTTCAATCTCTTCTATAAAAGATGGAAACAATGAATTAAATGTACTAAAAGAAGAAATCGCTCAATTGAAACAACAAACTAATAATCAAGCTACAGCAAATACAGATAATGTAAACCAAAATATGAAAACAAAACCATCTAGCTATAGACAACTACAAAACATTCTTCAATCTTCTAAGAGTATTCAACCTTACTCAAATGGAGGGAATAGGATGGTACCTTTGCGTAAAGATCCTATTCAACAAATGCAGCGACAAGGAATTCCTCCTGAAGTTAAGCAGATTAAACGAGGATCAATGAATGCTGGTGTCCCGATACAACCGCGAGAGTTTAATGTGAAGAATCAATTGCAAAATAAGACTAGCAAAGGTAATAAATCTTCCTATTCAATTCCAGGACAACAAAACTCAATAAATCCAATAACTCCAAATCAAAAGGCTCATAGATCAACTAATAAAGCCAAGTCCCAAATTAAACAGACAAACAACGAAGCAATAAATAATTCTGAGAATAAAGAAGATAATTAGAGAAGAAGTAATAAACCTAACACTTTTTTCGAGGGGGAGGTTTATGGAATATGGTAAGATTATTATTCCTGCTAGCTATTATAAAGAAATAGTTGAACATGGAAAATTAAACCTTCCCTATGAAGTGTGTGGTTTATTAGCTGGAATAAAAGATAAAGTTCAGTCTGTGTGGCCGTTGGAAAATGAAATTAAATCAGATAGACGTTTTTTTGTAGGGGAGAAGAAAATAGAAGAAACTATAAAGCTCATTGAAAAGCAAGGGGAGAAGATCTTAGCTGTTTTTCATTCACATCCTACTACAGCACCATTGCCTTCAAGTTATGACATTGAAAATCATTTCGATGAACATGTACTTATGGTCATTATTTCTTATAAATCAATGAATCCAAAAGTGAAATGTTATCGTATCAAGAATGACTCTTATAAAGAATGTCCAATTTTAATAAAACCAACATCATAGTCTAACCCTTTTCGGAGAGGATGCATAAAATGAGAAATATAATGAAAAGGAGATGTTGGTTTTGAAGAAAAAAAGAGTGATTCAACAATCAAATCTTAAACCTGTGAAAACAACTATGAAACCTACTGTTATAACCTCTAAACCGAAACTACAGAAAGTGATTAAAAAAGGTGGTTGCTGCGGGCGGAGTAGCTAGATCATACCGTTAACATTCATGGAACCTTATTGAAGTCATAAATCTTACACATAGTGATAAACTTTAGAAGTATCAAAGACTTAAGTGTTCTTGGTACTTCTTTTGAATTTAAGGGAATAAAGGAAGATCAAATTTTGTAATGAAATAGCCTTTGTATCATGTAAATACCTTTAGCGCATTTATAAAATCTTGAGCAGAACGATATCTCTTTTTTTTTGTTGGTTTAATGGCAACCATTAACACTTTTTTTAGGTTTGTATTACTCATTGCAAAAGGTTTAATATTATTCGGTTTCCTCTTTTCTATAGGAACCCGTCCATTTATTAGAAAAATACACATGTGAGCTGCTTGGCGCAAATCGTTCTGTAATGTGGACTGTGTTAAAGGTTCAGCAATGCTAAAGTCAATAAGTTTAACTGTATGTGGTTGAAGGCCATTAATCATAATATTCTTTGGAATGATATCCATATGGGCATAGCCGCTCGAATGAAGACGGTTAAGTGCACGTAATATATTTATTGTAATATTAATGCTGATTTTTAATGGCCTTTTTTTCCCTTTTGATTCGAAATAGGTAGTCCCAAGTGTATTCCCACCAATATATTCCATAACAATATAAGCTTTCCTATTCATGATGAAAAAATCATAATACTGTGGAAGAAACTTACCATTACCATATTCTTTCATAATTCCAAATTCTTTTCTAGCTAATTTTATGTTTTGAAATTCCTTTATGGCAACTTTTCTAGTGTTGTAACCTACATATACTTTACCGTGAGCTCCTCGTCCTTTCATATTTGAATCTTCTATAAAACATGTCCATTGATTCTTAGTCATTTTATCAACACCTAACAAAAGTTTTCTTTTACATATTTTACGAAAATTGTATTTTATTGGTGTAGATACTTGTTAAAATAGAGGATAATAAAGAGCTATAATTTCGTAGGTTTAAAAGTTACGAACTAGGCAATGGTGAACCCTCTCTGGAACAGTTGTAAACGAATTTGCATATAAAAAAGGGAGTTGCGTATAAACGAAATTCAATCAGATTTTAGGGAAGAGGGTGCAAATAATGAGAGGAGTTATCCTGGCAGGGGGAACAGGGAGTAGATTGTCACCACTTACAAAGATAATAAATAAACATTTGCTTCCGGTAGGTCCATATCCAATGATTTATTGGTCTGTTATAAAAATGAAAGAGGCTGGAATTAATCAAATCTTAATTATTACGAATAAAGAAAGCTTATCTATGTTTATACAACTTTTAGGTGATGGTGAAGAGCTGGGAGTGCAAATTCACTATAAAGTTCAACAAGATGCTAACGGAATTGCTGATGGAATCTCATTAGCGAAGAGCTTTGTCGATAAAGATAAATTTATCGTACTTTTAGGTGATAATATATTTGAAACAGCGTTAACTCAATATATACAATCCTTCCAATATCAAGAAGCAGGTGCAAAGGTATTATTAAAAGAAGTAAGTGATCCGCAGCGGTATGGTGTAGCTGAAATTAATCCAGAAAAGAAAACTGTAACTTCCATTCAAGAAAAGCCTAACAAGCCATTAACAAACTACTGCGTTGTAGGAATTTATTTATTTGATAACCATGTATTTCAATATATTGAGAAAATTTCCCCTTCAGACCGTGGTGAATTAGAAGTGACCGATCTGAATAATATGTATATAAAACAGCAGCAGTTAACATATGATGTTCTTAGTGGATGGTGGATTGACGCAGGGACACATGAATCACTTTATAAAGCAAATACACTTATTTACCAAAAGATGGGGAAGGAGAAGTGTGAATGAATCAGGAACTCCTCGTTACCGGTGGAGCTGGTTTTATCGGCTCTAATTTTATTCGATATTTATTGAAAAATACCAATTGTCGTATTACGAATATTGACGCATTAACATACGCAGGAAATCCAAGCAATATGAGTGGTTTTGCCTCAAAAGGAAACTATCGTTTTTTTCAAGTTGATATTACAGATAAGGTTGCTTTAACTCAAGTATTTGATAGAACATATGATATCATTGTCCATTTTGCTGCTGAATCTCATGTTGATCGAAGCATTGAAAATGCAGATACTTTCTTAATAACTAATATAAACGGAACTCATAACCTGCTCGAAAAATTACTTGAAGGAAAAGCTAAGAAAATGGTTCATGTTTCTACTGATGAAGTCTACGGCTCGCTTAATCAACATGATTCTGCCTTTACAGAAGAGCATCCTGTTTCTCCAAATAACCCATATTCAGCGAGCAAAGCAAGTGCTGATTTACTTGTCCGTTCCTTTTATCAGACATTTAATCTTCCCTTGGTGATAACACGTTGTTCAAATAATTACGGACCATATCAACATCCAGAAAAGTTTATCCCAAAAGTCGTCTATAATGCAATAAATAATAAACAAATACCATTATATGGTGATGGGCTAAATATTCGCGACTGGCTATTTGTTGAAGATCATTGCAGTGCCATTTACACAGTCATGAATCATGGGAAAGCGGGAGAGGTTTACAACATTGGTGGCAGTAACGAAATGACAAACAAAGACGTCATACATTCAATTTTGAATTATTTAGGAAAAAGTAATGACTTGATTTCATATGTTACTGATCGAAAAGGGCATGATCGTCGTTATGCAATAAATTCAAATAAAATAAAAACACAGCTAGGCTGGAAACCAAATACGTCATTTGAAAAAGGATTGAAACAGACTATTGATTGGAACGTTAATAACAAAACGTGGGTTGAGGCGGCTCTAAGAAGGAGTGATCTTTCATGAAGGTTTTAATAACTGGTGGAGAAGGTCAACTAGGGAGGGCCATTTATGAGAAGATGAAAAATACCTCTGATGTTATTAAATTATCAAAAGAAAAGCTCGATATTACTAAACAACAAACAGTATATGATGTATTTCAAGATGTAAAACCTGATTATGTTTTTCATACGGCGGCTTATACAGCAGTCGATCAGTGTGAAGAAAGCAAAACAAAAGCATTTCAAGTAAATTCGATTGGGGCATTAAATGTTGCAAATGCTTCTAAAAGTGTTGGCTCAATTATGATATATATAAGCTCCGATTATGTATTTGACGGAACGAAGTCAACTCCTTATGAAGTAACAGATAGTCCCAATCCTAAAAGCGTATATGGATTAAGCAAATGGCTAGGGGAGGAACTTGTTTTAAACACAATTCCTGAAAGCTATGTTGTTAGAACCTCATGGTTATATGGTCATGGTGGGAAAAACTTTGTAAATACAGTGCTTAAGTTTGCTACATCTCAAAAAGAAGTAAAAGTCGTATCGGATCAAATTGGTTCACCGACATATGTAAATGACTTAGTAGATGTACTTTTGCAACTGATCACAAAGCCATATGGAATCTATCAGATAAGGAATGATGGGCAGTGCAGTTGGTATGATTTTGCTAAGGCGATTTATGAAAAGGTAGGTACCGATTCAAACCTAGTACAGCCGATAACGACAAAGGAATATGGTGCAGTTGCTCCTAGACCGCAGTTCTCAATATTAAATTTAAACAAATTAGAAGCTTCTAACATTAAAATACCTCGTCGTTGGGATATCGCATTAAGAAGCTATTTAACCAAGGAGGGATTCCATGATTGCTGGAGTAAAAGTAAAACGAATTACGAAGTATTGTGATGATCGTGGTTTTTTTGCAGAACTTGTGCGTGACGATGAACAGTTATTAGAACGGTTCGGGCAAGCATCGATGTCAATGAGTTATCCAGGTGTAGTCAAAGCATTTCACTATCACGAAAAACAAGATGATTTATGGTTTTTTCCTTCTGGTAATGCACAAGTGGTGCTTTATGATTTAAGAGAAGGGTCTGAAACTAAAGGAAAAACAGATGTCTACTATATGGGTGATGAAAATCAGGTACTTTTATTAATTCCAAAAGGTGTAGCCCATGGATATCGAGTTCTCGGGGAAAAACCGTGTACAATTGTTTATTTTACAACGGAATCATATAATGCAGCAGACCCAGATGAGAAAAGAATTGATTGGAATGATCCAGAAATAGGCTTTAATTGGGATACAAAAAATAGATAATTGTGTAATGTCACTCGTACTCGTAAAGTAGGTGTTTAGATGAAACCAAGAGTTTCGGTTATTTTAACAAGCTACAATAAACCACAGACTGTTGGCAAAGCAATCCAAAGTGTTTTGAGGCAAACTTTGAAAGATTGGGAATTATTTATTATGGACGATGCTTCAAATGAAGAAACAACATTGATTATAAGAAAATATTTAAACGATGAACGAATTCATTATTATAATAGTCAAATTAATAATGAAGATCGGTATAAAACAACAAGGTATGCTACATTGATAAATCAAGCCATTCCACTTACTAAAGGTAAATATCTTTCCTATTTAACCGATGATACTGAATATGTAACAACTAGACTAAAAGAAATGGTTACCTACTTGGAAAAAAATGTAAATGTGGAGGTTGTATATTCGGGTCAGATAATTCAACGTGTGAATAATGCTTTAAAAGTGATATCTAAGAATACAAGAAAAACAAGAGGTATTATAAGAAAAGCTGCAAATCGGGTCGATCATTGTTCTGTTTTGCATTCGAGAAAAATTGCAGAGAAAGTTTTTCGGAAATATCAAAGTTATTGGGATGATGACCCTAAAAACTGGCATAATGGTGATGCGGCTTTCTGGGCGAGATTAAATGAGTTTGTAGCTTTTTATCCAATAAAAAAAGAACTAGATATTAGTTACAAAACTCCAGTTTCTTTTCAAAGGTTAAATGCCTATCTTCCCTCAAAAATACCGGATGGTATTTTAGTAAAAGGGTTAGGCTCTAAAGTTTATTTAATTGATAACCAGGAAAGAAGAGAAATAATGGAAGGAATGTTTGAGCTTCTAAAATATGATCGCAATAAGATTGTTGATATACCAGATCCAGTGCTTTATAAGTTTCCACGTGGTGTTCCAATTGATGAGTTTGTCTATAAAAACCTGTCTCTTCCTAATCAAAGACTTATAAAAGCTGAGGGTAATAATGACACTTTTTATATACAAGATAATAAAAAACGAAAGATATTGGATCAAAAAACTTTACAACGTTTCCATTTTAAAATAAAAGATGTAATATCAATAGACAATGAAGTAATTGTAAAAATTCCGGATGGACCACCTATTCGATCATCTCTCTCTCCAGAGTATATTTTACCAAACGGTTTTATTTTTAAGCAAGGAACAGATTATTATTTAAGTAATCGTAATAAACTTCATTTTATTCATAAATATGTATTAAACAAATTGAAGTTCAAAGAAGAAGAGTCTGTACTGATATCAAAACAAGAACTAGTCCTTTTTGAGAAAGGTGATTGTCTTATTTTTGAATTGTTTACCGGATGAAATCAACGAATTGGCCTAATCCATTCGTTGATTTCGGATGGGATTTTAAGTGAGTTTTGAGTGACCATAAAAGTTCTCAGTTAATCTATTCAGCATCTTTTTCTTCCCATGGCTTTTTCCTTTTTCTCATTTTCGCTTGTATCCCCTTTGAATGTATTCTATGTTCATCAGTGATGAAATTTACAGGATGAAAGCTCCAATGCTTAATTAATTTTCTGAAAAACATGGCGTCTCCATTTCTCCAGTACTTTGGATCATCATCCCAAGATTTGACTAGATTAAGACAACTTCGTCTATGCATAAAAGAATTATGATCAACCCGAGACATTGGGTGTTTAGTTACGCCAATGAGAGGACGTAGACGTTTTTTTGTAATTTTTCCATTTTTAATATTCACCACACGTTGCCTACCATATACCACATAAATTTGTGGGCTACGTTGGAACACGTTCACCATTTTCTCAAAACGTTGTGGATAGTAGATATCATCATCAGTTAAATACGTAATGAGATCCCCACTTACTTGTGATAATGCAAGGTTGATACAAGTTGCATAACGAGTTGACTTTTGTCTATCCGTTTCCTTAATTCCTGATTGAATAAGTTTTAATCGGGGGTCTTTATTAACAAGTTTTTTCAGTATCTGTTTAGTGGAAATATTTGAGTTATCATCTACAATAATTAATTCCCAATTTGGATATGTCTGTCTTTGCACACTTTCAATTGCTTCACGTACTCCTTTTGGACGATTGTAGCTTGTGAGAATACAGCTTATTTTCAATGTGAATCCACCTCAATTACTTCTTTTTGGTACTATTATTTTAAACAATATTTATCTATTAATATGATATGAATGTATTCGGATAAAGCTTGTGTTCTTGTGCTATACTTTATGATTTCGAATTTATAATTTCAAATTTTAAAAAGAGAAACTGATCTGCCTAATTATTTTATTTCTCTCTGAAAATGTAGGGAATTAATTATCATAAGCTTTTTAAGATATATCTACTGGAATTTAGTGAAATGGACTAATAAATTAATCAATCTTGATGATGATGAATATATATAATGGAGAAATTGAAATTGGTTATAAGTTTCAATATATAGTATTAGTCTTAATACAAGTTAGAGGGTATGTCTAAAATAAAGTTGAATGATTTGTTAATCTTGTAAGGGGGACAATAATGAAGCTGAAAAAGGAAATGAAGTTGATCGATTATCAAGACATTTGCGATGTGAAAGATTTTAAACAATATAAAATGGGGAATTTACCAAGAAGTTGTTATTATGTAGTTCAAGGTCCTGAAAAAACAAATATAGTACGTCCTATAATTCCAGTTAAGTATGAGTCACTAAAAAAGCAAATCCCCAATGAATCTATAAGTCAAGATTTTTACCTTGCTAGTATTAAAAATGCATTATGTCTAAAAAACCAAACCGTCGTGTATAACCAACAATACCTTTTACCGGATAGCTTTAGGAATTACGATCCCTTTTTTTTTCATTTGTATCTCAAATATAATCAAGCTAGAAATCGGTTTAGTTTGAAAGAAAAATCGTCAAAAGTGATTCGACAAACGGGAGATAGTATTTTTTTAAGTGGAGAAATTTCGGGAGCCTACGGTCATTTCCTATTAGAAGTAGTTTCGAGATTATGGATTACCAAGTTTATTGATATTAGTCAATATAAATTTATAATGAATCCGAATGATACTAACCAATGGCAATTGGACATTTTACAGGCACTAGGAATAAGAAAAAACCAGATTGTCCGAATAAATCAGCCGATTGTATGTGATCGACTCCATATCCCTGTTCAAACTTTTGTTTTAAGAAAATATACATCTTCTTTTGCTAATAGTATATGGAGGAAAATAGGTGATTACTATGATGAGGGAGTAGGGCCCAAAAAAATTTACGTATCAAGAACAAAACTAAAAAACAAAAGACGATGTTTAGTAAATGAAAAAGAAGTTGAAAAACTTTTTTCTTCTTATGGGTTTACAATTATCCATCCACAAGAACTGAGTGTTATTCAACAAATAAATATCTTTAGAAATGCCAACATAATTGCTGGCCCTTCTGGATCGGCTATGTACAATTGTGTATTTCAAAACAAACCGACAAAAAAATTAATTCTTACTTCACGTCTCTTTTTTAAACAAAATGATATTTTAATTAATAGCTCAAACCAAGGGCAACTAAATTATTTTATTGGAGAAACAATTGACACAAATACTCCCGCAAATCGCGCGAGTTGGGCGGTAAATCTAAAACAGCTCAAAAAATATTTGGAAAATTTTTAAAAAGTTGTATATTAGTGAAGGAGAATCTTTTTATAAGTATTTTGAAACAAAAATAAACGAAATGGATTACTCACCATTTCGTTTATTTGTTTTTTTACGAAAAGGATCAATATTTTGTTGTGACGTATCTGTTTCACTTGAAAGGACATTAATTAATAAGCTGATTATTTGTTGGATGATTATTGCGAATGAATTGAGCCACAATTGCGGAGTTTTGAGCCATTCATTGCGGATAAAAGAGCCGCCATTTGCGGAACACAGAGCCACAGCGTAGCTGCTTGCCATTTACTGTAACGCCCGATTCTTAGTATCCGTTGGAAGGGGTCGGGGCCCCACTAGCGGATGCTTAGAATCGATTTGTCCGTGTTATCATGTTTTGAGCAGGTGTGCCTATTAGGCATTATTTATGCCACACTTGCGATAGATCCACGACACGGACAAAAGTTAAGTCAATAGTGGCGGACTAGCGGATTTACTCTACATATGGCAGTAGAGTAGCCTTTACTGATAGTGGCTCTCTTCCCCGCACTTAGTGGCTCAAACGTCCGCAAATGGTGGCTCAAAACTCCGCACTACCGGCTCATTTCGACCGCAATACTCAGTTGGATAATTTAGAGAGGAAAGCATTCAATTCCTGTTTTGAATTTTGATCTAAACTAATAAGTTTTTGTTCTAAAATTTTTTTTGCGAAATTGTATAATTCTATGTCTAATTTATTATGTTTCTCTAGCTCAATTAATGTTGAATCGGAAATTTGATTTAATGAAGGTCTTGTTTTAGTAACATTTTGTTTTTCGTAAGAAATGTCTCTCCACCCTAATTTTTTTTTCATTAAAAATAGCGATTCGTTAAACATTTCTGTTATCCCTACTACAGCGAAGTGATTTTGAATATGTTTTTTTGCTATTTCTAGATCTTTTCTTGTAACAGGACCAGTTGCTCCTGAAAGATATCTAGTTTGTAAATTTATAGATTCTGATCTTCTCAAATACTGATCTAAACTCATTTTCATTACTTGTTGATGTAATCGGTGCCGAGTTCCTCTTCGAATAAAATAGTATTCAGAAATTACTCGATCAATTGGGTCACGAAGCATTGTAATGTAATCACAGGGTTTTGACAAATATTTATGAATTCCAAAAGGAAAGTGACCTTGTATACAAGATACATTTTTTTGATTGAGGTATTTAAGTTTTCTTTTCCTCTTGGGTTCATCAAGATAAACATTATGCGAAGAATTCTTATAGTTTTTAGTTATTATCTTTCTTAACGTTGTTCCTCCCGTTTTGGGTGTGTGAAGATGTATCAATATTTTATTTATCTGCACTACTAATCACTTACCCTTCATTTAAAATTTCCTATTTTTTAATATATGGAATAAGTGTGAAAAAAGTTAATCAATGAATCTTAAATATGCGATTGTACTTGAATTAATTTCATAAAGCCTATCTAAAGAATCATACAAAGACCCAATTTTCATGTTCTCATTTTTAAAAATGGAAATTAGGCAGCTTGAATAACCCTTTTTTTAGACAAGGACTTAGCTATACGATCACACGCGAGTTTTGCTCCGTTATAAACCAATTGCGTCAAATCAAAATGAACTTTTGCTCGCTTCCCAGTTCGATAACGAACATTATTTAACTGGAAGAACTCCTTGAGATAAGCAATGACGCGTTCAACAGCACTTCGTTGCTTATAAATGGTTTTCCACGCTTTCGAGCCACGGGCTGGCGCTGTATATCTACGCAAATCAGTTGTTATTTTGACTTTATAGACCTTTTGACACAACGTATCCGATGCTAACGGACAATCTTTACACTCTTTTGTTTAACGTCTCATACGTAGAGTCGTAACTGTCATATCGATACGAATATTCTCGCACACAAGTTGGGGCAAAATATTGATCAAACCCTTCTAAGGCTGACTCATTTTTCTTATTGTAAGCAATGATAGACTGGGCACCCATTCGATGAATTTGTTCGTAAATGGCTGGATAGTCATACCCTGCATCAAGAGTACTAAAAGAAATCGGAAGCGCAGAGAGTCGCTCATGAATGCCTTTCAATAGAGGGATCGCAGCTTTTCCATCATTTAGATTTCCTGATGAAAAGAGCGATTGAAGAATGTACTGACTTTTGGTTCCGACCGCAAAATGCCCTTTATAACCAAACCAAAATGCATTCTTTCCTTCACTGTTTTTCTTGATTCCCCACTTAGGATCACGAGGGACAGATGACCGTAATTCATCTAAAGACGCATCCAGTTGAGCTTCTATCTTTTTCTCGAATAGTGGTAGAGCCGCTTCACGTTCAGCTTTTTCTTGAAGCCATTTCTCTTGTTCTTCTTTGGGCTTACGTCCGCGTTTCTTTGGCTCGGACTTAGGCTTTTCTTCTTTCACAGGTGCTTGGTCCCGTGCTTCGATGTGAGTCGCATCAAGGGCAGCCGTCTCATCCGTGATAAACCCTTCTAGAATAGCTTGAAGGATTTGAGTTTCTTTAACACGTTCAAGAACATCGGATTCAGCTAATTTGGTAAGCATTCTTGAATAAGAAGCTTCAGATGGAATCGCATCTGAAAGAAGGAATCCACAATCTAAACGAAACATATAGTCGTTCTTTAAACGTTTAATAAGATCTTTAATTGTAGGAATTCGTTCAAGAATTCTAGCCGCAAGAGAGTAGATCATGGCTGCATAATTAAGTTGAACAGGCGCACCATAAAGGGCTTTTTTAGAAACAATAACTAGAATCGGATTAATCTCAATCGTTGAAAACACCGCTTCAAAACGGTGGGTAGGTTCTAAATCGTATAAATCTTGCAGGTCAAATAGGCTTCCTTGTCGTATAATAGTCATAAGGGAGTCTTCCTCCAGTCGTTAGTTTTGTGTGGTAACTTACTAATTCGACTTTTGGGGAGGTACTCCTTTTTTGATGTCTTAAAAGCCTTGCAAGACATAGGGTTCAAATTATGAAATTGATTCAATTAAATAAAAAAACAAATTTCTTTATAAACTCAAGTGATATGACCAAGCATATATTTTTATTCGGCATATGAATATAACATAACAAAACTTTAATTATGTGGCTAAGGTGACAAAAATGAAAAGTACTCTAATTACTGGGCAAGATAGCTCATACCTAGCAGAATTATTATTAAAAAAGGGTTATAAAGTTTATGGTTTAAAAAGAAGAACAGCGACACAAAACTTTGAAAATATTCAACATATTAAAAAGGAAATTGAGTTTGTTTCAGGTGACTTACTTGACTTAGCTTCTTTAATTGATGCTGTAAAAGATGCAAAGCCAGATGAAGTTTATAACTTAGCGGCACAGTCATTTGTAGCAGATTCCTGGGAACAGCCAATATACACTGGTCAAATAACAGGTCTTGGAGTTACAAATATGCTTGAGGCAGTTCGTTTTGCAAAACCTGATGCTAGGTTTTATCAAGCTTCTAGTAGTGAAATGTTTGGTAAAGTAGTTCAGTCACCTCAACAGAATTAACACCCTTTTATCCTCTTAGTCCATATGGTGTAGCTAAAGTATATGGTCATTGGATTACAGTTCATTACCGTGAAAGCTTTAATAAGAATGCATGCTCAGGCATTTTATTTAATCATGAATCACCTCGCAGAGGACTGGAATTTGTTACACGGAAGGTTACGAGTGCTGCGGCAAAGATTAAATTAGGTCTTCAAAGTGAATTACGTTTAGGGAATTTAGATGCGAAAAGAGACTGGGGGTTCGCTGGAGATTATGTAGAAGCAATGTGGTTGATGCTTCAACAGAATACACCGAATGATTATGTTATTGCCACAGCTGGAAGCCATGGCATTTAATCTTCCTATTATTACAACACCAATATTTGGTGTCAAGGAACAGGTTGTTGAAAATCAAAATGCTTTATTTTATAAACCCGGGAATGTGATTCAATAAAAAAATATTATAAAGTTAACACAAAATAAGGTACTACGTCACAATTACGCTAGTAATTCAAATGAGATTTTCCGAAGGGAGCAATCATTTGATGAAATGTTATACAACTATGAAACGGTAATAAAGATGTATATAAATAGTTAGGTAACAGTAAAATCAAAATAGGGGGATACAATGGATTTAAGTATTATAACTATTTCAAGAAATATGGGGATGCTATCATCTTTATTAAAATCGATTGCGAATTCTAAGCACAATCTTAACCTAGAAGTGTTATGTGCATGGAATGGTAAAGAGAATATAAAGAAAAATATATCTTTGAGTTATGGTTTTCCAATAAAAATACATTATCTTAAACAATATCATTTTTCAAGTAATAATAATATTTTAGCAGAGAAAGCAAATGGAAGAGTATTACTTTTTTTAAATGATGATATTGTATTAGTTAAAGATTGTTTACAAAACGCTTGGAAAGCATTCCAATATCCTGATGTTGGAATAGTTGGAGCTAATTTAAGGTATCCTAATGGAAGGATACAACATGCTGGAGTATATTTTAGTGATGACGGAACCCCCTTTCATCAATACAAAAATAAATTAGATTATAGAGATCAAAAATTATCTATTACCAAATCTGTACCTGCAGTAACAGGGGCATTTATCTTAATTGGAAAAGAAGAGTTCCTGAAAATTAAGTTTGACGAATCATTTCGTATAGCAGGTAAAGATATTGCATTATGTTTAAAATATCGTAGTTTAATCAATAAGGAAATAGTGTATGTTGCTACTGCAAAGGCAATCCATTATGAAAATGCTACTCGTAGATTAACTAGAGAACGTTTAAACCCAAAAGAGGATTTAAATTTAATAAAAAAATTATCAAAGGTTTCAAAAAGTAGCAAAATAAATCAACGTTATCCTAAAATAAGAATTGTAACAGAGCAGTCTGGATGGATACTGCACAGAATGTCTTCAGAAATACAAAAGAATATTAAAAATGTTAAGATAAATGAAGTTTGGCCAGATGCTGATATTCATTATTATTTTAATTACGGGTATTATCAAAGGCGACATCAAATGGAATAGTTGTTGCATATTTCACTCATTTTGATCCTGATTTACACGCAGATAAGATTATCAAAGCTGCTAAAGAAGTTGATCATTGCATCACATCATCCTTTCAGACCGTTGAAGTTTTGAAAAAGTTCGGAGTTCCTAGTGAAAGAATTTCGGTTGTTATTGCAGGTGCAGATTCTTCTTTTAGGCCTATTTTAACACTAGGGATACTGAGCGATTATATCTATTTAACAGATCAAAAGATAGATAATTTTATTAAAGAAATTTTAATAGATAAAGAATGGGGTACAGTTAGTATCCGATAAGGAAGGTTATCAATTACCTGTGTGGAGATTTAAAAATAAGGCTGCTTTTTATCGAAGCATTGATTATCTGTTTATTCCGAGATTAAAAAAAGATGGGACTATTCCCATTAAACAGGCGTTAGCTTGTGGAAAATTAACCATTGCACCACATGGGATTTTAAATATTGATATTCCATACAGCCCTTTCAAAATAAAAATAGCTTATCACTAAAAAAAATAATACTTGATCTAAAAATTAATTATTTAAGACAAAAGAATCAAATTGCTTTGCCAATAAAACCATATAATTGGGAAAATTGGGTAGAGATGCATAAGAGAATATTTTTAGAATTAGTAAATCACGGATAAGTAAAATACGTGACTAAAAAATTTGTAATAATGTAAAATAGAGGGTGAGTTAAAATGCACAATAAATTACAATATTCAAATTTCCTTTAGGTTCTAAAAAGTACCTGGAATACTTTAGTGAATTTTGGATATTTTTTTAAAGCTTTGGAAACTAAGAAAGTGCCAAATCCTAGCGTAATGGAAACGTATTCGATGAATGAATCAGATTTAGCTTAGAGGTTGTAAAAAGAAAAGAGTTTGTTGATTTACCTCCATCACAAATCGTGCCAAAGTTAGCCGATCAATCCATCTACATTGCCTCTGAATCTAGCTTTTACCGCATCTTACGCGAAGAAAATATGCAGCACCATCGTGGGCGAAGCAAGAGGCCGGAACATAGATTATCAGAAAGCTATTTAGCAACATTCCAAATCAAGTGTGGACATGGGATATCATATGGTTAAAAGGGCCTGTAAAAGGGATGTTTTATCGTCTTTATATGATCATTGACTTGTTTAGTAGAAAGGTAGTTGCATGGGAAGTGTGGGAATCAGAAGAAGCTTTCCACGCTGAAGAGTTGATAAAAAAAGCAGTAGTAAGCGAGAAAATTCAAGGGGAACCGCTTGTTCTTCATTCTGATAATGGCAGTCCAATGAAGGCAGTGACCTTCCAAACATTACTTGAGAAATTGGGTATCCAGAGCTCCTATTCTAGACCAAGAGTAAGCAACGATAACCCTTATTCTGAAGCGATGTTTCGTACAATGAAGTACCGACCTGAGTTTCCTTATAAGGGATTTGAAGACTTGTCGGTAGCTCGAGAATGGACAAGTAAGTTTGTCCATTGGTACAACTGTGAGCATCAGCATAGTGGACTTGAATTCGTAACACCTGAACAAGTTCATACAGGGGGTTATATAGATGTGCTAAAAAATAGACAAATCGTTTATGAGCAAGCAAAACAGCAGCATCCTGAACGATGGTCACGGGGGACAAGAGATTGGAAGGCAAACAATTCAGTCGCATTAAATCCAATGAAAGATAACCTGTCCAAATAGAACTGAGTAACACTCTGTTCTATTTGGACAGGCTAGCAAGCGAAGCGCGGTAGAGGTAAGGTATTAAATAAGTTAAATGCGTCAACTATCTTGACAAACACCGTTATGAAAACAAATTATATACTCCTTGTATTTATCTTGCACTCGGAGTTAATCCAAACAACTATTATCCAATGGATTTGACACCTCAATTTGATATAAGCTTTATTGGAAATGCTTGGGCAACGGTATTAATGATCTTATAAAAAAATTGATTACTATTTGGAAAAGCATGATCTAAGGAAGCAAATGGCTTCAGAAGCATATAAAAGGACTGTTCGAGATCATACCTACTATGAACGGATAAATGAATTAATTAAAAGTATAGAAACAAAAATATTGCAAAAGAGACGAGGGATAAAATGACAAAAAAACAACGAGCCATTTGTATTTTAGGTATGCATAGAAGTGGGACTTCTACTGTAACTGGTTCTTTAAATATACTTGGTGTAGAACTCGGGAATGAAAAAAAGCTGTTAACACCAGCCAGATTTAACAAAAAAGGTTTCTGGGAGTATAGTGACATTACGCAAAGCCAAGAAAAACTATTAGAAATTTTAACGAGTTCCTGGGATTCAACAAAGCCATTGCCAGCTCTGTGGTGGAACGATGAAAAAATAAAACCCATTAAGAGCAAGTTGATAAATATAGTAGAAAATGAATTTATAGGAAAACCCCTTTGGGGATGGAAAGATCCTAGAAACTGTTTAACTGTTCCATTATGGAAGGATATTTTAGATGAACTGAAAATTAAATTGTCCTACTTAATAGTCGTTAGAAATCCATTAGATGTTGCAGTGTCACTTAAAAGGAGAAATAAATTCTATAAGAAAAAGTCTATTGATTTATGGAGTCTATATACTCTTTCTGCTTTGCTATGGACAGAAAAAGAGGAAAGGGAACTCATTTTTTATGACGATTTGCTCAAAGGTTGGCAGAAAGCACTGAAGCCTGTAGCTTCAAGTTTAGGTATACCGTGGTCTGAAAAAATTGCTGTTAAAGCTTCTATGGAATCTTTTATCACACCAAATCTTCAACATAGTAATTCTAGTACTGAGGACCTTCATCGTGACCAAGAGCTTCCTGAATATATTATTTCCACATATGAACAATTATTAAAGGTAAAACAATCCAAAGTCTATTTTCAATCCGAAGAGTTCTCTCACAAAATACACGAGAATTACTACCATTTAACAGGGGAACATTTTTATAGTGACCTTAAGAAACAAATTGATTAATAGAGTTAAACTGATAGGATTGGGTAAAAATTTAATTTTTTCTCGGACATATAATATAGTAAAAAAATAGCAGATTTGAAGAAACCTTGTCGAATGAGATTGCCGTATTAAATATCTCTCACACAAATTTTTTGGAAAGGAGCCATTTCTCTATAAGTAGGATTTAAGACCAATTTACGAGTTGTATGTTTTGTCACGCTCGTTTTTAGGTTGTTGGCACTACAATTGCGTAGAGCCACCAAAATACTTATACGCGCGATTGTGAGCATTAATCCATGATTGTGAATCCATTGATAAGGTTGCTTCTGCATACGATAATTGACTGCACGGCAGTGTCGCTACGAAAACATACGCCTTTACCTTCTCCCGAGTGTCTCTATCAATGACAAAGGCAGTAGATCCCGCCCCCGCCCAGTCAACTTCCATTATTTCACCTGGTTCTCTACGGATACGCAAAGTTGCTTTGTACTTGTCTGCGTATTTACTATAATGACGCAAAAAACTGCGATACGAGTACGGATTTTTTTGATTCGTTCGACATTCAGCTTCATATTCATGATGGAGAAGCGAGAGCGTAACATTTGGTTTGGCTAACTCTTCATGAATATAATCGAAGTTCAAAGGTTGTCGTCCAGAAGCCTCCAAAGTCTTCTCAGGGAAGAGAAATTCTTCTATCCATTGGTCCCATTTCTTCCTCTAACGGACAGACTACCCCCTTCTTTTCGGCAAGGTCAATGATCTCTGTTACAGTTTTGAATCGCTCGTATCACTTTCTGTTGATGTGGTAAGAGTCGTTGATTGAGCTGATAGGTATGACTATGTTGGCTAAAAATATCTTGTAGTTCAACCATTAGGAGAAACCTCTGAATCGAAATACGCAGGCAATCTGTCAAGCGGACTTTGAATACCAGATGTTACATTTGCAAGGTGCAAATATACTTTTGTAGACTGAATGCTGGCATGACCAAGCAATTCTTTAATCTGTAATAGAGATACACCATCCTCAAGTAGGTGTGTTGCGAATTAGTGTCTTAGCGTGTGAATGGAAACATTTTTTGAAATACTTGTTCTTTTTACAGCTTTATTAAATGCATCGGCTATGCCTCTAGAAGTAATATGTGATACATCGTACGTTCCAAGAAAAAGCATCCTTCGGGATGGTTAGGTTTATAAATCTTCCAATAGTCGCGCAAAACATGAAGACAAGCTTCTGAGAGTATGGTATAGCGATCTTACCTCCTTTACCATTTGCCACAAATACACGCATGTTGTTTGAATCATTATTTTGTATTTTAAGCGATGCGGCTTCACCTACACGTAAACCAGCACTATACACTAGCATCAACATCGCTTTATGTTTAATATTTTTACAATTGTTGATGATAGAAAATACTTCTTCTCGCGTCAAAACCTCTGGAAGTGTTTTGCGCTTTTTCTGACGAGGTATCTGCAGATAATTGAGAGTGCGATTCAATGTAACGGCAAAAAGGAAACGAATGGCAACACTATAAGTATTCACAGTTCCTGGTGAAACTTTTTTCTCATGAACCAGATACGATAAGAACTTGCGAATATCTTGCTCATCTAGTTGGTCTACTGGAGAATTAATGTAATCAAGAAAGATTCGTGCGTTCAATGTGTAATTCTCTAGCGTATTTTTCGACAACCCTCGATTTTGAATATCTTCTCTCATCCGTAGTAAAATTTGTTCTTTGTTATCCATGTTTTTTCTCCTCAATATTTATTAGAAGTAGTTCTACATGAAAAAATTAAGGGAATAACACGTTCAAGGATAGATGATAAATTAAGGAAATAGGGGGAGGGGGTTACATACCACCGCGCTAGCGGTTTAGTCCAACAGAAATTATGTACTGAACCAAGTTATGTGCTCAAAATATGTCTTAACATATTAGAAACAATATTTTTCGTCTAATTTCAGCACATAACAATATAAGCATTCTCCTTTGGCTAGGATAAGAATAAAAAGGAGCCAATGCTTATGTACAACGAAACGCAAATTACTTCTTTTGAAAAACATCTTGTTAAGAAAGGGTATTCCAATCTCGTTATTGGACAGTATATTCGGAAGGTAAAAGAATTTTTAAAATGCGAAGATGCGTATTCTGTCCAGAGGACAGATCATGCGGAATTAACGGAAGTTATATCGAAATATTTAGCGAATACCCCATTATCATCTCAAAAAAGTCAATTCAAGCTGCTCTACATGCTTATTATTATTTTCTTAGCGGAACCAGACTTTCTTTCGGCTAAATCTCTCGAAATTTGATGTAAATATGTCCATTGATGTTGAGATAAATAGGTTTCGAACGTATTTAACTGAAGTCTAAACTAAGCGATAATACAATTATTTCTCAATGCAGTACCGTAAAAATATTTTTATACTGCAGTTTTTCAGAAAAGGACTTTTCGCCAGAAAAAATAACTGTAGATCATGTTCGAAAATACCTAGCTGACACACTTCGTCATATCTCAAAGCGTCAAAGAAAACTATGATAGCTAGAATTAGAAGTTACGTAAGATTTCTAGAATTCACAGACGGCTTAAAATTTGAGGTTATTTTGAAATTACCAATGAATCCACCTGTTTGGAAAAAGGCTGGCATCTCAAAATATCTAACTGATTTAGAAACAGATGCTCTTTTTTCATCATATGATCAATCAAATCTAACTGGAATCCGTGACTACGCAATTGCACGATGTTTAAAAGATTTAGGTCTCCGCTGTTCAGAAGTCGCAAGACTTTCATTAGATGACTTTGACTGGTTAATGGGAACTGTAACTATTAGGCAATCAAAATCACATGCTGAAAGAAGGCTTCCACTCCATACTATTACAGGCAAAGCTATTGAAAAATACTTATTGCACTCACGTCCATCTACCGAATAGAGAATTTTATTTGTGAAATTCAAAAAAGAACTAGGACAACCAATGGGAACGTCCCAAGTTCGAAATACCGTAAGACGGGCTGCTATTAGAGCTGGATTGGAGATTTTTACAGGTACCCATATGTTAAGACATACAGCTGTAAAAGAAATGATCGATAATGGTGTTGACCTAAACTAAAGATGATTGCAGATATCCTTGGTCATAAATCTATTGAAACAACTAGTATTTATACAAAGATAAACTTTACACAGTTATAGGATAGCTGGACCTTGGCCGGAGGTGAGAATATGAATAGTAATCTCATCTCAAGGCAGGTAGAAGAATATATTTCCTTTAAAAAGGCGCTTGGATATCAGATTAAAATAGAATCTCAAGAATTAAGACGTTTTTCGGCATATATTGTATCCATAGGGTATGAAGGTTGATTAACCATAGATATCGCATTCCAATGGGCTACTCTTAAAGCAGAGTATTCACGATGGTATATGGCAAGAAGGTTGGAGACAATACGAACATTCGCAAAGTATATTTGTGTTTTGGATCCCATGGCTCAGATACCTCCAAAAGGGATGTTTGGAAAATGTCACGGGCGGACAACCCCATACATCTTCACTGAACAAGAAATATGCATTTTAATGCAAGCTTCAATGGAATTATATGTACCGGACGGTCTTAGATGTAAGACAATCTCAACTGCAATTGGCCTTTTATGGTCTACAGGGATGCGTCCAAATGAAGTATGTCAATTAATGGACGACGATGTTGATTTAAATAATGTCTTAATTACCATCGGAACCGAATAAAGCCCGTTTCAACTCGTCCCTTTTTTTGCTAGCCAGCTAATTCTTCTGGGTTATCAACTTCCTTGATGATTGCTTTAATCATAGATCGACCAGAGACACCCATAATATCCGTTGCCACTGAAGAAAGTTTAATATTAGCACCTTTTAACACCTTTTGGATTCTACTAATTTCCCTAGATCTTTCTTCAATAAGACTTCGGAGTAACGAACCAGTTCACGCAATTCCCTTTGTTCACGACTAGGAAGGTAACCAGGTTGAAGAAGACCATGACGGAGTAATTTAGCAACATTTACATCGGATTTACGACCTGGAACAGCTTTAATGGTTGGGCATTGACCACTAAAAACACGATGTCTTCACTCTCAAGTAAATTCACAATGGGATTCCAATACACACTCGTACTCTCCATGACACTGGCGTAAATCCGTGTTCCTTAATCCAGTCTAGTAGTTTCAACAAAAATACCGTTTTCGTTGGAAACGATTGAATCTCCTTTCCTTTTGGTGTGATAATACATGCAGTGATAGAATCCTTATGAGCACCATCCCGCATGCACGTTCAATGATTACATCCATTGAAACCATCCTTTCTACGACTAAAAATAATGGAGAATGGTGCAACAACAACCAGAATAGGATTAATCTACTATGAGTGCTTCCGCAAGGGAGCAACAGTCAGTGGTGCACCGTGGTCGAAGGAGTCAAACTAACGGATGGGCTCTACTGGCACCATAGTGAATCGACCTTCCTCTCCCAACCGTAGAATCAGTATTGACGGGTTTCATCCATTTTCATTCTCTGTGGTGCAACGCCGATTTTGCGCTGCATGAATGGCTAACGGGACTGGTGACAAAAATGATTATCTGGTTATAAGAATAAGCAGGGTCTTTTTACGAAGATGTGTAAATCAAAGATTATTTGGTAGTCTAAATAAATGCTACATAGTACAACCCTTCTATACTTTTTAGAGGGTAGGGGCGAATTTTCCTGGAAACATCATCACGAACTTTACAAGACCCTCAGAGATATTTATCTCCTTTTTTTCTATCCCTGATAACTTTAGCTGGTGTCCCATATGCAACTTTTGATGATTCAATGTTCGATAATACTGTTGAACCTGCTCCAATAATTGTATGAGCACCTATTTCTATTCCATGCTTCATTGTAGCGCCAATGGAAATAGCTGAATAATCACCGATTTTTACATTACCGCCGGTGGTCACACCTGGGGCTATTGAGGCACAGTATCCTAATGAATTATCATGATCAATTGAAGAATTTGTATTTACTATACAATGTTCTCCTACTACTGAATTACTATTTACTATTGCTCCAGCCATAATAACCGATCCCTTTCCGACTTTTGAGTCTTTAGAGATAAATGAATAAGGGTGAATAGCAGTAATATATTCAAAAGACGGACAAATAGATTTAACTTTTAAGACCCATTGGCTTCTTATCCAATTATCACCAATAGCAACTATTCCTCTTTTATATTGATTATTTTCTTTTTTTAGAATTGTTTCATCTCCTAAAACCGTGTAACCATGTATTATTTCGTTTGGCTTTCTAAACGGGTCAACTATTCCAATTATGGTATACCTATTCATACTTTCTAAAATGTCGATGACAACCTTAGAGTGACCGCCTGAACCAATTACGTAAATATGATTTTCTTTCGTCATTCATTTCAGTCCTTTTTGTACTATTTCTCTATGCACAAATCTTAATCTTTTCTGAAAATGACGAGAAACATGATTTAAATTTTTTTTTCGAAGAAATTTCTCAACTGTTTTTGGATTAATGAAATCCCGTTGTTTTTGTATTTGTCCTTTTGGGCCTGCATAATGCCAGACTTTAATATCCCTAAGCTCGCTTTTAGTTATATTTTTATACTTTTTTTGAAGGGGGTGTGCACATAGAAAATTGTATTTCAAGTTAACTTCATCATAGTTTATTTGATGGCGAAGAATTGCGAGTGACACAGCGACTTGACACCTTGTAGGTATTTCGACTACTTCATTTACCTTTTCCATTTCATAGAAAATAGTTGAGCCGATCTTTCTCATTATCGAACTAGGAGCTAGAAGAAATCCTAAATTAAAATATGGTGGTATACTCTCTTTCTCTGAAAATCCAGCATTCTGTAACACTTTCATCCACCAGATTTCCGGACTAAATTCCCTTGTTTTTCTCCAAAACGGATGATTTTCAGCAGGTTTTCCTATAAAACACTGTGTCCTTTGAGATCGTTCGACTATATTATCTAACAAACCAGTAATGAGCATATCGGCGTCTAGCATTAATACCATATCAGCTTCATATGAGTATCTGAAACGCTGTAAGGCCGTGGCAAAATAATTGAATTTCGCAAATAAATTCTTTTCGACCCATCTCCATTCAATTCTATAATCATTTGCCCAAGTTAGATACTTATTAAACTTCTTGTTGGGAACACCTTCTCCGACAGTAATTACAAATTTTGTTTGATTATACAACTCACCTCCTAATTGACGGAATGATTCTACTAAATAATGAACCATATTAAAAAAGTTATCAGTTGGGCTTATTGGTATATGAACTTCTAAGCAAGGTTTATTCATATATTAACCTCCTTCCAAATTAGAAAATTTCACTGATTTGTTAGATAGTCAAATTTTTAATTTGACTTTTAAGGTTTTCCTTTGCAAAACGATATAATTCCATATCTAATGTATTTTTACTTTCAATAAAAGCAATCAATTCTTTGGAAATCATTTCTTTTTTTGGACGATTTTTAGTTACATTTGCCTTTTTATAATCTATATTTTTCCAGCCAAGTTTATGACTCATTAATACTAAGGATTCATCAAACATTTCTGTGATTCCTACAACAGAGAAATGGTTCATTATTCTTCGTTTTGCTTTATCTAATGCTACATTGTCCAATTCTGATTTATCTGCAGCTAAATAACGCGTTTGCATATTTTCTGTTACGCCTTTAATAACTTGATCATTACTGTAAAGAAATTCTTCAAAGTTCATATGCTTTACTTTTTGGGCCAGAAAGTTTTTATTATTTAAGTCTTTCAGAAAATAATAGTATGAAATTACCCGATCAACCGGATCACGTAACATGGTTATATAAGTACATGAACGTGAGATATTCCTGTGAACACCAAACCACGTATGTCCCATAATACATTTAATTCTTTTTGAAGATCCAATTTTAGGAAGAACCTTTAGTTGATAGTCTAACTTTGGATGCTCCCAAAACGGTTTTGGTATTATCGGTGAAAAACCATACACCTCTCCCGCACGATACTGATCTGTTACTATTCTTTTTAAAGTAGTTCCCGCTGTTTTAGGAAGGTGAAGAAAGATTACAAGTTCTTCTACATTTTTTTGTTTACTCTTTAAAACCATTTATATTTTCCCTCCAGTAATTTAGTTGCTAAGAATAAAAGAAAATTTTTCATATTCAATAAATGAGGCAAATTAGTGTGTTGATAAATTATATTCATCCTTATGTTTTTTGATAATGGCACACACATATTTTAGCGAAGAAAAAAATTGTTAGCGAATTTGATCTAGAAGAACATATTGAACTGCTTTTACATACTTTATAGAACTGAGAAATTCGTTTTATATTTATTTTTAGAATAAGAGAATAAATAAACGATAATTCTTAATTGTTTATTAAGAGTTTTTGATAGTAACTATTAAATTTTAAGGAGTGTTAATTTTATGAAAAAGCCTTCTCTTGAAGTGCATATTCCAATAAGCCCAAATCAGCATTTTTTTACAATGAATCATTATTTGTTAGAATCTTTTAAAGTTTTTGCCGGTGATATTTACGAAAATACTAAATTTGTTTTTACTGTGGGTTCATCTGAACCGTGGAGAGATTTGTCTAATGAGCTTAATTGGGCAAAAGATTATAATGTGGAATGGAGATGGATAGATCCCAAAACCTTTAATAAATACAGTTATTTTGCAACTGCAGTAGAACGATTCAAATATAAATTTGAATCTGATATGGTGTTAATGTTAGATGCAGATACTATGATTACCGGATCACTAGATCAACTCATTCAACACTCATATGAATCTAATATATTTACGGGGCGCCTAACACCTCGTTCCCCTTTTAGGACACTGAAAAAACCAGACTATGAGTGGTGGAAAAAGGTATTTAATGAAGCGAGCATAGAGGCTAAGAAAAAGGGAGAAAAAGGAACAAAAAAATATAATGGGAGTAACTATCACTTTTTTATCCCTTACTTTAACCACGGGGTACTTTTAGCTCCGAGTAGTGAAATGAGTAAAGTAGGTTCAACAATATACGATGAAATGGAAGCAGTTGTACGGGTAAAGGAAACCGTGTACAAATGCCAAATTGGAGTATGCTTAGCTATAATGCGGCATGGTATTCTATACCAAAAACTCCCGAAAAAATTTAATTTCACATTTAATTTTGATCAATATCGTTTAATTCCTGATGATGATTTACAAGATGTGAGAATTTGCCATTATGCAGGTCGTGGTCCTATTCAAAAACGAGTTTACTTTCAAGATTCAGATTCGGTAGAAAACATGATTAAAGAAAATTTTCCACATAGTTGTGATCAATTTTTTCAACGTAAAGTTCAAGCTGTGCATAACAGTATCAAAAATCTTTAACTATCACAATCAGTTTAAAAGTAGTTATCTAAGTTAGGGAGTAATAGACATGTAGTTGCTTCGTTTTTACAATCAAATTCAAAATTAATAGTGGTTTTAAGAAGGGAAGCAATAAAATAATAAAAATGTTCTGGTTGTTAGGTCCAATCATTTTATGAATTAGTGAATTAACTGATAATATAAAAAATAAGTTCTGGGAGTGACGTGTTTTGAACCCATTATTTAAAAAACCAGTATATGTTTCTAAGCCTTTGCTTCCCCCTTTAAAAGACTATTTTAATAGATTACAATCTATTTGGGACTCTGAATGGTTAACCAACAATGGAGAGCAGCATCAAGAATTTGAGAAAAGATTAGCGGACTATTTAGAAGTTCCCTATGTTTCTCTTTTCTCGAATGGCACTACAGCTCTTACTGTTGCATATAAGAGTCTGCATTTAACTGGGGAGGTTATAACCACTCCATTTACTTTTCCAGCTACACCATACAGTTTATCCTGGATTGGCCTGAAGCCTGTCTTTTGTGATATTGATTTAAAGACAATGAATATTGATGCTAATAGAATTGAATCTCTTATTACGAAGGAGACGTCGGCTATATTAGGTGTTCATGTTTTTGGGGTTCCATGTGAGGTGAAAAAGATTGAATCGATTGCAAAAAAGTATAATCTGAAGGTTATCTATGACGCTGCTCATGCTTTTGGGGTCAAGGTTAATGGGAAACCTATAGGTTCTTTCGGTGATATTTCTATGATGAGTTTACATGCAACAAAATTATTTCATACCGCTGAAGGAGGCGCTCTTTTATTTAAAAGTGAGGAATCAAAAAAACGGGCTGATTTGATTAAAAATTTCGGTATTGAGACTGAAGATTTGGTTTCAGAAGTTGGCATAAATGGGAAAATGAGTGAATTACAAGCTGCGCTAGGACTTACTGTTCTTGAACAAGTAAAAGGGGAGCTGAAAAGAAGAGAAACTTTAACAAAGGTTTACAGAAACCTTTTAAGAGGGATTAAAGGAATTGAGTTTATAGAAGAAATAGAAGGTGTTCAATTAAATCATCAATATTTCCCTATACGTATTAATGAGAAGGTTTTTGGAAGGTCCAGAGACTATGTTTATTCTAAGCTTCGTGAAAATAATGTATATGCTAGACGTTACTTTTATCCTTTATGTAGCAACTTTCCGTTTTACAAGAAAAGTGATTCTTCAAGATCTGAATTGAAAGCCGCAGAAACGGTATCAGAGCAAACATTAATTTTACCTCTCTATGGAGAACTAACTGAAAAAGATATTGATATGATTTGTAACATTATTATTCGAGAGAAAAATGGAGCAAATTAAAATTAAAAAAGGAGACACTAGTGTTGCATTAATAAAAATTCATTATTTATAATACTCCAAATGTTCAATAAAGTTATTTTGTGCAAAGAAAAAGTCCTTTATAATGGATTAGTCAGGTGGTAACCCGTCCAAATCCACTATAAAAGGACTCACACTATGGACAAGATTACACGAAAAACGTCATTTGGACAATGGTTTTCACCATTAAATCTTCAACTTTTTGAAGAACAGGTGAAAAACATGAAATTAGATTACTATACAAAGAAATTAACGACGGAATCATTTCTTAAATTACTACTCTTTGCGCAGCTGGAAGAAATTGAAAGCCTTCACGCTCTGAGTGATTGTCTTTTTGATGATCAACTACAAAAAGGAATTGATCTTGATTCCATTAGTATTTCTCAGCTTTCACGACGATTAAATGGTATGAATCCTGATTTATTCCAAATTCTTTTCCTTGATTTGGTCGCACAAATTCATGCCAAAACACACTACACCAAACCCGTCATGCCGTTAAAAATCATTGATTCCAGTACATTACCACTTAATTTGACCAATCATAAGTGGGCAAAGTTTCGCAAAACCAAAGCGGGTGTCAAGCTGCACCTTCGCCTTATGTTCATGGAGAAAGGGATTTCCTACCCTGAAAAAGCCATGATAACAACGGCAAAAGAACATGATCGCAGTCAGCTTGAAATAATGGTTGACGACAAGGAATGCATGTATGTGTTTGACCGCGGTTACCTGGATTATGAACGTTTTGATCGCATGACAGACGATGGCTACTTTTTTCTTTCGAGGTTACGAAAAAACGCTGTCTTACGAGAAGTTTACGATTTTAAACTACCTGAAGAAACGGCTGTTTTGTCTAATCAAATGGTGATGATTGGAACGCCGCAAAACCGTGCTGAAAACTACTTTCGATTATTAAAAGTGATTGATTCAAAAGGAAATCAACTTAATCTAATCACCAATCGATTCGATTTGAGTGCCGAAGAAATTTCAGAAATGTATAAATCACGCTGGGCAATCGAATTGTTTTTCAAATGGATTAAACAGCATCTCAGCATCAAAAAGTTCTACGGCCAAAGCGAATGGGCGATCCAAAACCAAGTGTTTATCGCATTAATTGTTTTTTGCCTACACGTTCTCGTTCAACTCGAGACGAAAAGTAAGCGAAAAACCCTACAAATTAGTCGTTATCTAAGAGCTGCTTTGTGGAAGCCGACGCATATTTGGCTTCGGAAAATTGAAGGAAAAGCCATTCCTTAATAAATAAAATTGTCGTCGTCGCAACTGTCTAATTGTAAAAAAAACCCAAATGGATGGAGCCACCTTTATTGGGTATTTACCTTTTTGTCTCTAAACAGGAAGAATTATAAAACTGAAAATTCACTCAGTTTTTATGCAACACTAGTGAAAAGGAGAGTATAAATTATTTTGTGTAAATGGGAATTGCTCTAACTATGATAAATAGGCTTTACGTGGAGAGGCAGGCATGATAGGCTCGTCAGCAACGGCGATACATTTCATAAAAGTATCGTCTTATCGCCAAGTGATCCATGCCCGCAGAGGCTCATGTCAAGCCGACACCAACCAATCGCTTAAGCATATAGTTCGGGCTTTAGGCGGTCTTCGAAATGAATGGCTAGCTGTGATATACATTCTTTCCAACCTTACACCGAAATATTCCATTTTTTGAAGCTTCTATTGTAGCCCATTAGTTTTGCATAAAGTTTCTTCAAATTTGTTTAGTAGTTTTGAGTAATTTATGGTTTCAAGGCAAAAAAAACTCCTTATAATTAGGAATGGTAGTTCTGTCCAAATCCCAATTAAAAGGAACTCATCATGGACAAGAATACCATAAAATCTACAATTAATGAACTACTAAAAGGAATAGATGAACAAACTTTTTCTAAGCTGATTAACGTCATAGACCTGGATAAATATGTGAAGAAATGATCGGCATACAAGTTCTTTCAACTGCTTATTCTTTCTCAATTGGAAGAAACGGAAAGCTTAACGTTCTTATCAAAGCAGTTGAAAGACAAGAAAGCCTATAGCTTGAACTAGCGTTGGATACAATCAGTACATCACAACTTTCTAGAAAGCTTGGGAGCTTATCACCTAAAAATTTTGAGAAGATCTTTCATCACCTCGTCTTAAAGACTCAAGCGACCCCTCAAACAACCTGCGATCATTCGTGATATTGGTCGTTTATACGTGATTGATTCAACGACGATGAGTATGAGTCTTAGCCAATACCCTTGGGGATGCCGCACTTGTCTCAAACAAGAAAGGCATTTTACGATTCATTCATACAACCATGGCAAATGGCGTTCAAGTAAAGGTAGTATTTGTTCAAAACCGTAACAAAAAGAGTGGATGGCTTGCAATTTTTAGCACTGATTGTACGCTTTCTGAACAAGAAATTGTCGGTATCTACGGTATGCGCTGGGATATTGAAGTCTTCTTTAAGACGACTAAATCAACTATTTAAGCTTCAAAAAGAGTTCCAAGGGATGTCTTATGATTTACTCATCAGTCATACAACGATTGTTTTTTCTCGGTATATTGTCTTGTCCTGGCAAAATCGATGTAACACAGATCAACGTACATTAGGTGGATTCTTCTATGATCTTTGCGATGAAGTAAATGAACTTGATTGGGCTGTCGCATTACAGCAACTAATCGAGCTTCTTGAAGATACCCTAAAAAAATCAAATAAAACGGTTCAAAACTTAATTAAAAGTCAATTTCAGCAATGGATTGACGGTCTGCCTAACTATATCAAGGCTTATTTATCAATCCCAGTCTGCGAAGTTTGAGGAAATAATTAAAGAGACTTGAGTGAGACAAAAAAACTTTCACCACTTATTTCCTTTGATACGTCTAGGTGAATTGCGCTTCAGATTCTTCACTTTATATTCTTCTGAATATGGAAGGTACAACTATATGGAACAGTTGAAAATCCTATTGCATATAAAAAAAAGAGAGCTATAAAAAGGATAATTTATAGTCGAAGGAAAGAAGGTGATGAAAGCAATGAAAGGAGTTATTTTAGCAGGAGGGACAGGAAGCAGGTTAAAACCAGTAACGAAAATTATCAATAAACATTAGCTTCCGGTTGGCCCATATCCAATGATTTACTGGCCTATTATAAAATTGAAGGAAGCCGGTATTAAACAAATATTAATTATTACAAATAAGGAAAGTTTATCGTTGTTTATTCAACTTTTAGGTGATGGAACGGAACTGGGTGTTCAGCTTCAATATAAGGTTCAACAAAGTGCTGATGGCATGCAGGGGGGATTTCATTAGCGCAAAATTTTGTTGAAGAGGAAAAGTTCATTGTCCTTTTAGGGGATAATATTTTTGAAGCCTCCTTAACCCCATTTATTTACTCCTAACATAAAAGATGTACCTGTACACAGTAGTTTGAGTCACTTTCGTAAGGCAGTAACGCCAGAATTATTTTATGAAATATTGTTTGATCTCATCCGCCAAGCCTTGAAATTGGATGCTTTTTTACAAACAACCCTTGCAGGCATTGATTCGCGGCCTGTTTATGCACACGTAAATGGATACAAGAAGAAACGCTGTCGCTGTGAAAACAAAGAGAATTGTGAGTGCGAAAAAACGTATTCGGATCCTGATGCAAAAGTCGGAGTTCAACGAAATAAGGCGAATCAGAACAAATTTTTTATTGGTTACCGTAAACATTCAATAGTGTGTCCCACACCTTCAGGCCCAATCGTCCTTCTGTCGATTATTCTTCCGCCGGATACTTCTGATGTAAATGTTCTTCTCCCACTGCTTGAAAAATTCAAGCAAATGGGGGATCTAAAAGTAGAATACCTTTCGGCTGATTTGGGTTATTTTAGTGCGGAACATCAGGAAGCATCTTTGGTTGAACACGATGTTGCAGTTGTGACAGATTTCAAGAGAAATTCCACGATTCCAGAAACCTGTTCCCCAGAGGGAAAACCTGAATGTGAGGCTGAACATGAGTTAATCTGGGATGGATTTGACAGAGAAACCTATACGTCCTGGTTTAATGGGGACGAAAGCAAATGCATATCCTGTCCACTTCAGGCAACTTGCGATAAACAGTTTAGTTTCTCTTTTAAAGAAAACCCATTTTTCTATGGCCCTGTTCCACAAGATTCCGAGCCACAAAATCAAATGCTTCACTTTCGTAAGCAAGTGGAACTAGCCTTCGTTCATGAATCCAATCAATTAGACTCTATCATGCGCCACAAAAAAGTACCTGTACGAACAACAGAAAGAGTTCAGTCCTTTTTTATTATGAGAGATCTATTTCGACTGATTGAACGAATTATCAAGCATGCCAGGGATACCATTGTACCCAACGATCATGTCGAAAAAATAATGGAAATACAACAGATACAAATTGAACAGATGTCATTAAATCTAGCTGTTTAATGAACAAAAAATCGAACAAATTTTAAAAAAGTTGTTTATGTCCAAGGGGAAAGTCTGACCTTTTTTAGGTGCGAATTTAGCTTGTATGATGAAAAGAGTGTTACTGAACATTAAATTACTTTCATTTCCATTTATGGAAGTTAGGAAAATTAGCTTTTGGTTCTAAAAATTCTTTAAGACTACTTTTTGAACATCCTCTTTAATATCTAAAATGGGTATAAAATCGCCATCATATCGTTTGTGATTCAATTTATTATCTTTAATTAGAGGAAGCCTTTCATTTATATAATTCAATAGATCTGCAGCTAATAATGACATACTTTCATTATCTCTTGCTATTTTAAATTGACGTATTTCATTATAATTAAAACCAAGGATAGACAAAAAATGTCAAACTGGTCCATACTCTTTTTCTATAGCCTCTTCAAAGGTGTAAACACCCACATTTTCTTTTCCGAACACCTGAACAAATTTTTCTGTTTTATTTTTATAAAGTTTTGTAAGGCTGGCAGTAGGTTCGTTTATACTGTCTAAATAAGTTTTACCAATTTTTAACCCTTGTTGAACCTGTCTTACAGACCAAGTAACGTGATTTCTTACATATATTATTACTTTAAAAGTGATATTACTAGTTGATATCGAAATTAAGAAATTTTTGAATTCATATAAATTATTCATAGAGAGCAATGATATGCCTTCTCCAGAAATAATTAATCTAGTACTATCTCTTTTAATAATTTCTCTGTTTAATTTTTTAAAATTCCCCATATTTATTTCATTTATTTTAGAAGTACTATATCCTTTTTTATGTTTATGTGATATTTTTTAGGATTCATCACCACATTTTGTGATTAACGGAAAAGAAGAAAACACTCACAGATTCCTGGCAATAATGTTAGCGTCTACTCTTAACATAACAGGAGGTCTGAAAGTGTTTTCGATATTACTAGAATTGCCAGAATTTAAAGTTGTTAAACAAGTATTTCACCAAGAGTATTTTCATCTTTATATTGTTAAGAAAGCAACAGAAGAGCGTTGCCCTTTTTGTGGGTACATGGCTGATCATGTCCACGACTGGCGGACACGTAAAGTCCGCGATCTAAAGGTGTTAGAAAAGCTGCTCTATCTGTTTGTCCGTGTTAATAGGTTTCGGTGTTTCAATTGTCATGAAGTGTTCACCCAGACCTTTGATTCGATTAAGCCTAACAAGCATCAAACAAGCCGTTATCGAGACTACCTTTATGAGCAATGTCTGGGATCATCCATCAAATCGGTCAGTGAGAATGAGAACGTTCCTTACACGACACTAGAAAGAATCTTTTATTCGATTGCCCAAGAGAAAGAAGCCGAACAGTTAGATGAACTGCAACAGACACTAGGTGAAGAAGATCTAGTCCTTAGCCTTGATGAAGTCGCTGTTCGAAAAGGGCACCGATACGAAACGGTTCTTATGGATACCAAGACAGGACGTGTGCTAAGCATGGAGCAGAACCGCAGCTATGAATCAACTCAACTATTGTTAACAAAAAACGTTCTCTCCAATACCTCTGTGGAAACCATTGTCGTTGACATGTGGAATCCTTTTCATAAAGCCGTACATGCCGTTTTTCCAGCTGCAAGTATTGTCGTAGATAAATACCATGTCGTCCAAAAAGTTACGCAAGCAAGAGACCAAGTGAGAAAGCAGTTTCTAGCTCTCAAAAAGGGACGGTTCGCCTTATTGAAAGGCTATGAAAAGCTAAGTGAACGACAAAGACAACGGTTAGACGAACATGAAGAACTGGCCTTGGCCTATTACTTAAAAGAGTTATTTCGTCAATTCTATCAAGCGCCGGACTATGATACCGGTGAAGCATTACTAGAAGAATGGATCGACCAAGCAAAGCCCATTTCCTGCTTACCATGAGGTCGCTAAAACGCTTAATAATTGGAAGGCGCCAATCCTTCAATACTTTCTCACTTCCTATACAAACGGTAGGATTGAAGGAACTAACCATAAAATAAAAAATATCAAAAGACGAGCTTATGGCTTTCGAAATCTACAACGTTTTCGTTTACGTGTATTTTTGGAGTGTACTGGTAAAACTAATCAAAAACAAGTTGCTTAATAACTTCTTTCATCAGCTAGCCGTAGGGTAGTTGGTAGAATAAAACCCGTCAAGGAAACCATTTGACCGCTTTCATTCTACCAACTTAATGGTGGCTAAGCCAATGAAGGAGTTACACTAGATTAGTGCCTCATCTAGCTAACTTATTTCGGGGAATGTACGTGTATCACAGAATATGGTGAAGAGACTTTAAACTTAATTTTCCAAGCCTCTCATCAGCACCTCAATCACCTCACTCCTACTAAACTCCGGCGGAGGCACCTCTCCATTCCTCAACATCTCTCTTACTTTCGTCCCAGATAAAATCAATCGATCCTCTTTCTCATGTGGACATGTTTTCGTAGAAGCCATATTTCCACATTTCTTACAGTAGAAGCTATGTTCAAAAAATAGCGGTGTAATACCGAGTTCATCATCAGTAAATTGATCAAAGATTTTTTGTGCATCATAGGTGCCGTAATAATCTCCAACACCAGCGTGATCACGTCCAACAATAAAATGAGTACAGCCAAAGTTTTTACGCACAAGAGCATGGAAAATTGCTTCTCTTGGCCCTGCATACCGCATTGCTGCAGGAAAAACGGCTAAAAACACATGGTCTTTTGGATAGTAATGCTTTAAAAGCACTTGGTAACTTTCCATGCGAACATCTGCAGGAATGTCATCGGATTTGGTTTCTCCAACAAGTGGATTGAGAAATAACCCGTCTACAATTTCTAATGCCGATTTTTGAATGTATTCGTGAGCTCTGTGAACAGGGTTTCGAGTTTGAAAACCCACTACTGTTTTCCAATTTCTTTTAATGAATTCTTCTCTTGTTTGCTGAGGAGTAAGATAAAATTGTGTGAAGTTTTGTTTCTCTTGATGTTTGATAAGGGTGATTGGTCCACCAAGATATACGTTTGGCCGTTCAATAAGTTTTTTTACACCTGGATGAGCTGAGTCTGTTGTTTGAAATACGTGTTTTGCTTCAGCTTCTTTGTCTGGTGTGTATTTCTCTTCTAATTTGAGAATTCCGTATACAGTATTGTTCCGTATAAGTTTTATTGTATCTCCAATCTTTAAGGAGTTTGCAATGAAATCATTCACGGGTAGTGTAATGGGCAGACTCCAAATAAAGCCATTGGCTAATCTCATGTTTTTAACAACAGAGAGGTAATCTTCCTGATTCATAAAACCAGTAATAGGACTGTACGCTCCTGTAGCAATCAATTCTAAGTCTGATAATGCCATATTATCAATCTCAATTTCCTTTTTAATCGAGGAATAATCATAGTTATAATCTATACGGGTAATTAATTGTCCACCATGAGGCTTGCTTAAAGTCATAAATCATCGCTCCTTTCTAAAATGAAGTCGCTTCTGAATAAATAACATAATTTGCTCAACTGAATTTTCGAGAGATTGATTGGTTGTGTCGACTATAATTTCAGGATTGACAGGTTCTTCATATTGCTGTGAAACGCCTGTGAATTCTTTGATTTCTCCTGTACGAGCTTTTTTATACAAACCTTTTGGATCACGTTTTTCGCATTCCTCTATTGAACATTTTACGTAAATTTCTATAAACTGTTCATCCTTGAATTTATTTCTAGCTGCATCGCGATCATCTTTAAAAGGGGAGATAGAAGCTACACATACAACAATGCCTGCGTCTACAAAGAGTTTGCCAATTTCAGTAAGTCGTCTTATGTTTTCTTTCCGATCCTCTAAACTGAAACCTAAATTGTTATTAATCCCGTAACGAATATTATCACCGTCGAGTAAATACGTGTGAATTTTCTTTTCATATAATTTTTTTTCTAATGCATTTGCAATTGTTGATTTTCCTGAACCAGATAATCCTGTAAACCATAAAATGAGTCCTTTATGGTTCTTTAACAGCTCTCGGTCATGTTTTGTGACCGCAGTTTGATGCCATTTAATATTTTTATTCATACTTGCACCTTCCTTTGTTAGCCCCAAATATATACAGATAGAAAAACGGTAATACACATGCATAAAATACTTAATGGCAAGCCTACTTTAAAAAAGTCAGTAAATTTATAACCTCCTGGTCCATATACGAGCAAATTTGTTTGATATCCTATTGGTGTGATAAAACTACACGAGGCAGCAATAGCAATAATCATAGAAAACAGCTCAGGGTTGTATCCAAACTGAGTGGCAATTGAGAAAACAATAGGAAACATAAGAGCTGCAGCAGCGATATTGCTAATCATTTCCGTTAAAATAAGCGTGAAAAAATAGATAAGAAAACATAGAAGAATTAGGTTAACTGATTTTTCAAAGTCTAATAGGTTTGTTATAATCATTGGTATTTTAGCTGTTTCTACAGCTTTTGCAATTCCAATTGCTGAAGCAATAAGAATTAAGATTCCCCAGTCAATGGATTTTTTCATTTCGGATGCCGTAATGGATTTTGTCACAATTAAAACGATAATGCCGATAAGACTCGCATGAAGTATCGGTAATAATTGTAGTGAAGCTAGTAGAATAACTCCGATTAGTGTTGGGATTATGATTTTAGCTTTTTTTGGACGAGAAATGTCAGGTGTATTAATATCCGAAACTAAATAAAAGTGACGTGAATTGGACCATGATTTCATGAAGTCTTTTCCTGTTAAAAGAAGTAACGAATCACCAGGCTTGATAACAATATTTCCTATACCCGATGAAATCTGTTGGCTTTTTTTTCTAACTGCGACTATGACTGAATTATATTGTGCACGGAAGTTTGTATCTTTAATTTTTTGATTAACTAAAGGAGACGAGTGAGAAATAACTACTTCTATAAGATTATTATCATTATGTTTGTTGGCAATAGTTAGATCTTCTGTTGGAGTTGTCAATATGAGTCCTTTTATTTGTTGTAAGTTCATGATGCTTTCAATATTACCTGAAAAAATAAGAGTATCGTTAGCTTGAATTACTTCATAATGGGGGACAGGTGTAATGGTGTTATGATCGCGAATAATCTGGATCAAAAATACATCATGCAAGGCTCTAAGGTTTACTTTTTTTATTGTTTTTCCAATCCAAGTTGATTCGGGAGTCACTTTTACTTCAATTGTAAATTCTTTATTTGTAGCATGATAGGTTTCAATCAAGTTTTTATTATTAGGCAATTGTTTATGTCCAAATACCATCATATAAATTAGACATATTAGAAAGAGTGGAATACCGATAATTGTAAATTGAAACATTGAGAATCCTGAATGTCCTGCTTGTTGTAGTAAACCATGAACAAGCAAATTTGTAGAAGTCCCAATTAATGTAACGGTTCCTCCAATAATTGCAGCGTATGATAAAGGGATTAATAGTTTAGATGGTGAAATTTTATGTTGTATTCCCCATTTTTGGACAATTGGTGTAAGCATCGCGACAATAGGTGTATTGTTCATAAAAGCAGATAAAAACGATACCGGTAACATGATTTTTAGTAAAACAATTGAAATTCTTTTGTTATTCCCCAATAGTTTAGTAAGAACTATTGGAACCACACCACTTTTTTGAGCAGCATAGGCTATAACCATTAATAAAGCAATAGTATGGACAGCTGGATTTGCAAATCCTTCAAATGCTTCATTTAGCGGAAGAATTCCTGATAAAATAAGAATGGATAGAGCTAAAAATACAGTTAACTCAGGTGAGTACCATTCCTTTATGAGGCTAATAAACATAAGAATTAATACACCACATACAGTAATTGAGACTAGGGACATAAAAACACTCCAGCATATTCAGATTATATATATTAACTATGCATGTACTAGCGGTTCTGTTCAGTTTTTGAAGTAAATGTCTATGCCCTTTTATGAGAACATCGTGGATACTACATATGAATCTATACAAAATCTGAAGGGAGTAATAGACTATAAAAAGGCTTGATATAAAATTATTACTATTGAAAATGATTATATTCATTTGTATTAATATACTATTATGAAAATACGAAATGAGGTAGGGAAAAATGAATATCATAAAAATAATAAATGAGGGTTATTTTGATTTACATGTGCATACGAAGGCATCAGATGGTGACTATACACCAACAGAAGTAGTCAGGAAGGCAAAAGAGGCTGGCTTAAAGACAATTGCGATTACAGATCACGATACGCTTAATGGAATCGATGAAGCACAAAAGGCAGGAGAACGTCTCGGAGTTCAAGTTATCCCAGCTATCGAGTTAAGTACGAAATACAAAGGTAAAAGCATTGATATACTAGGCTATAACATTACTGCAGGAGAAGAGTTAAAAAAGATACTGTTACGTATGCGTGAAGGGCGAGAGGAAAGAGCGAAACGAATAATTGAGAAGTTTGATGATATTGGATTTACTCTTACATTAGAAGATGTAAAGGCATTTAGTGAAGATGGAGTTATTGCCAGACCGCACATCGCTAAAGCCATTGTGAAAAAAGGGTATGTCTCTGATTATCAATCTGTATTTGATGACTATTTAGCAGATGGTAAGCCTTGTGCGCTTGATAAAATGATCTTATCTCCAACGGACGGTATACGTCTTATTAACGAAGCCGGGGGAAAAGCTATTTTAGCACATCCTGTTTATATTGGAGATGATAATATGGTACGAGAATTGTTAAAGCTTGGATTTGATGGCATTGAAGTATGGCATAGAAGTCAAGATAAAACGGATAATGAGAAGTATCAAAAAATGGCGGAGGTATTCGACTTAATTATGACAGGAGGTTCAGATTTTCATCATGATGATCATCAATTAGGTGAATTTGGATTTGAATAAAAGCTATAAAAAATTTATTTCATAATCAGCAAAAGAATCGTTTTGAAATGAAACGGTTCTTTTATTGTTTTAAAAGCTAATGGTCTCTTATCAGCTTAGACTAATAATGTGTTTATTGAGAATGTGTTAGTGACCACCACGTTTGTCCAACCACAATATTTTTTTTAGCATATAAAGTAATATATCAAAAAGAATCTCTACTACGCAGATTTATTTTTGATAAATTAAAAAAGGAGAGATGTATAAATGGAATACTACCAGAATAATTTCGTAAAAAGTCGATATGGCTACAAGAGTAGTCCAGTATGTAATGGTAAAAAGGGTCATGCACCAAAAAAGCAACCTATGGTACATGAAAAGTGTCCACCACTAAAGCCGAGTGATGAAGCAAAGGTAACACATGTTAGTTGTGACGCCTTTGGTTTGGATCTAGAAGGGAATGAGTTAAATGTTCCTGTCATTAATGCATCTGTTGCACTGGCAGAAATTGAAGTAGCAGCTAATGTAGAGGCGCATATCAAACTTCCTACTCCTGCAACAGAAATTAAAAACATTCGTAAAAATGTTTCGTTAACTCAGTGTAAAGCAGTCCCATCATTTACAGGAAATGGTGATGTTGTAAGTTTATTCATCTCGGGTATTATTCACAAGAATATCCAATATTCTGATGATAGCGGTTATATTCGTGATTATGCTGCAGACGTTCCGTTTCACTGTACTCAAACAGTACCATTAGTAAATCCGGCTGATCCTGAGTTTCCTAGTGTGAAAAATACGGTAATTGAAAGAAGATTTATTAACAAAAAAGGGCACGGGGCAGACCGATGCACACATGGACAATTTAACTTCGAAGTCTTTAATGAGGCAATCGATTGTAAATTACTAGCAGCGGTTATTACTGAAGTAGATTTATTAAAAGATTTTGATAAGTTTGGACGTTTTAATAAGATTACTGAAAAAATGGAAGTTGTCTTATTCCTGAAGTTACTACAAGATCAACAAGTGGCTATCGGTGATCATGACAATGGTGGTAATGGTACTGCAGGAACGACTGTAAGTGCTCGTTTACAAGCATTAAGAAATAGATTTTAATTAGTGTTAAAGATAGGTATCTCATATTTGAGATACCTATCTTATGATAAGTGACCTTATATTTTAAATTACAACATTTAGGTATTACTAATAATATTCAGCATTTCCTGCATTCGATGTTCAAATGTATGATTATTTATTGTTTTCTCTCTAGCACTTTCAGCTATCTTATGGCGTTCTTTGTAATGGCTCATGTAATATGTCACTTTCTCTAGTAAGTCGACGTTGCTGTTGAAAGAAACGATTTCCTCCTCATTTATAAAATGCTTTGGTAAGCCTGCTTTATATTCAATTAATTGGAATCCTCCACAACTTGCAATATCAAAGGTACGGTTATTAATGCATTGATTGATGACATTTTTTTTGTTTTTATTTTGCTTTAAATTGTAGGGCCGGTGCGTATTAAGGTTGATTATCGCACTATTGTAATAGTTTTTAGCAATGGTTGGTGGCACCCAGCTAGAGTGAACACATAACCTAGATGATTGCTTCAAATTTGTTAGTTTTTTTGTCCATTGGGAACCTACAACTAGTATAGAAAAATTCGTATTTTCTGTAAGAAATTGAATCATTTTTGTACGGTTCGGATACGGATATCCTACTAGACAAATATCTGACTCAAAATCTTTAATTGGAGAAGTCGGAAAATAGATATCGGGGTCTGTTCCAAGCGGTAAGAAATGTACTTGCTTATGACCGGTTTCTTTATAAACCTCTAAAGCAGCAGTGTCGATCGTGAATACATAGTCATAGTGAGGTATTAGGTTGATGGTTCTATCGATATAATATGGATCTTCTGTCATCCAAACGGCAAGTTTTATCCCTTGATTCTTTAACCAATCAAGAACAGTTTGGGCCATTTTAAAGCCCGTCAATGTTAACGCAATATCGGGTTGAAAGAACTTAACTGCATTTTTTAAAGCTTCTTCTCCTGATGATGGAACGCATTTCACCTGGTGACCTAATTCTTTGAAAGCTTTTAGAATGGACTGATCAAACGACTGATAAATTTGCCCATAACCGGAAGGAATATATAGGATGTTCATAGGACACTCCTTTTTGCAGTGCTTGTTATTTACATAAGTATGATAACTTTGATAATTATTGATTGTTTTTGAAAACAAAATGAAGGCGCTAGCGTTTATATAAAAATTAATGAATTGGTTGTATGGAAAAATTCAAGAAACTAGGAAATCGCTCCTGTTACTTGAACTTTTTTATATAAATAATGAATTTAGTACAATTGTCTAAAAATTTTGTATAGGTACTTGCTCCATTTCTCCTTCCAAACCATAGTTTAGTTTGACAAATGAAAATTGTAAGGGGGGATTTTCCTATTCCTTACATTAGCCACTTATGGTAACTAAGGGGAATTTCTATAGGAGTTGGATGAAATCATGCAGACCATTGTGTTCATCGAGACAACAAAATCAGGTTCTAGCAGGGAAGCGATAAAAGCTGCTGAACGACTGGGTTATTTAACTGTGCTTTTAACGAGAAGAAAGAAGTTTCTCGCACAGCGAATCGAATTTCCTGATGTGCATCAAATGTATTATGTGAATAGGATCGATAGTAAGTCCGTAAAGGAGAAGCTTATTATTCTTAAACGGCAAGGCAAACAAATTGTTGCGGTACTTAGTTTTGTAGACCCATTCGTTCAGATTGCAGCTCAACTATCAAATGAATTTTGTAACTCGTCCATAAATGTAGACGCCATTTCAAAAATGGAGGATAAAATTCAGACCCGGCAAACTTTAGAAGGACAATCTTTTTCCCCATCTTATACAGTTATTGATTCATTCAATCAGCTTACAAATGACATAGGTGATTTTCCATTTATTGTGAAAGCTCCTGTATCGACAGGTTCTAAGGATGTATTGTATGTAGCAGATCATCAACAACTGAAAGCTGCCATTCAAACCATTACAGAGAAATACGATCATCAACCAGTGCTGATCGAAGAGTATTTGGAGGGGCCCCAATATTTATTAGAAGTTGTAGTACAAAAAGGGGAAGTTCATCTTATTGCGGTGATTGAACAAGAAATATCCAAACAAGATCGTTTTATTGTAACTGGCTATGGGTTACTAGCGAAAGTTGAAAAAGAAATGAAAAGTAGTCTTCAACAAGTGGTATATGGCATTGTAAAAGCATTTAACCTGAAAAGTGGGACGTTTCATTTAGAATTGAAACAGGTTAATGGTCAGTGGAAGGTAATTGAAATCAATCCAAGAATTTCAGGAGGTGTGATGAATCGGCTGATCGAAGTTGCGTTTGGGATTAACCTTGTAGAAGAAACGATCCAATTGTACAGTGGACAAAAAGCATCACTTCATAAACAACAATCAAAATTTGTTTATGCTCACTATATGACCGTCAATACAAAGGGGAGGCTGAAAAAAGTAACGGGGAAACAGCGAGCGTTACGTCATGAAGGAGTGGAAGAAGTATACATTAAACCTCGAAAAGGAGCGTTTATGACTCCTCCTTTATCGATGGGCCATAGATATGGGTATGTCTTAGCTTCAGCTGATACATTGTCTAAAGCTAAAACAATTGCTCAAAATGCTGCAAAAGAAATTCAATTTCATTTGCACCGGCTGTAGAGTGAAAGGGGGTTAATGAATATTGGTAACGGTAGGGATGCTTTCACACCGCAAAGACCCTAGAACGGTATTTAAATCCTATGCCTACGCGGCAGCAGCAAAAATGGAGGGGGTCGATTTTTACTTTTTTTCACCTGGTCGTGTCTTTTTTCATGATCAAAGTATTGAGGGGTGGATTTATGAAAAGGGACAATGGCTACAAAAACGAATGCCATTTCCTGATGTTATCTATAACTCTAGTCCTCCAATCACTGATAAACAAGAGGAAATTGTTGAGAGATTGAGTGCAATTATTCCGTTTACAAGTCACTCATTAGGAGACAAACTGGACGTTTACCAAAAAATTAAAAAAGCTAAGGTATTTGCTCAATATGTCATTCCTTTTATTGAAATTACGAAACCTAAAGAGGTGTCTGAATTCCTTAATTCTCACAGAGAAATGGTATTAAAACCTCTAACTGGTCATAAAGGCCAAGGTATTTTATTCGTGAGGACATTGGGAGAGAGCATCAGTGTTCATCAAGATAAGTCTACGACACTCATGAAAATAGAAGAATTTGAGTTGTTTATTAAGCAACTTATAAGGGATCATATATACCTTGCCCAAGCATTTGTAGAATCTAAAACGAAAGACGGTTTGTCCACTCATCTTCGGTTACATGTTCAAAAGGATGGAGAAGGCAACTGGAAATTAACATCAATCTTTCCCTGTATTGCTCGACAAGGTATTATCGCTAATTTAAACAATGGTGGCTACACAATGTTGCTTGAGCATTTTTTGAAGCGAGAATTTGATGATGATTACTACAATATGAAAAGGTATTTAGAACAGTTTTCCATTCAATTTACAAATCACTTTGACAGTTTGTATCATCATAAGTTAGATGAATTAGGAATTGATGTTGGTTTGGATAAAAATCATAAAATCTGGATTTTTGAGGTGAACTGGCGGCCTGGTACTCCTCCTACCTTTTCACTTGAGTTAGATGTAGCAAAGCAAATGATCCGATACGCACGTTATTTAGCCGAAAAGAGCTAATGCTTAGAAGGGAGATTAATAAATGATGATTACACAACAATGTGCACATTTACCTAATTGTATATGCCGGACGGTTATAAAGATTGATCGGCTTCAAAAAAAACATGAATGCTCTTCAGATAGAGTTGTTACACCCTTAATCTTATTCAATAAAGACTTTAAACCGTTTAAAGCCTTTGGAAATGTTGGAGATGTTATTGATGATTGCTTTGGATGTTTCGAGACTAGTATTTTTAAGATTGAAGAGGTTTGCAAAACGTCATGTTGCGGGAAGCTGTCACTGCTTCGTCCTATTGATGAACATGGCTGTTTAGCTAAATCAATTTGTGAAGTTTTCCGTTTAGAGGAAACTGATTTTTGTGTAGAAGTGGATTTTCATTGTTTTTGTGCTCTCCAAAGGTTATCAATGGCGCTTGTTAAAAGACCTTTTGGCGGTATTCACCCAAAATAAATATACAAAAATAGGATAGAAGAGAAGAGGAATTCTCGCTATCCTGTTTTTGTATATGTTAATATTAACCGTTTTCATTGTTGCTTAATAATTGTATACTTGGTTGAAAGTAGAACTTTATAATTATTTCGTTGAAAATTACAACGTTGTTATTTGAGTGTTACTTTTCTATCATAAACCTATCTGTTAACCAATATACTAATTAATACTAATAAGCTGAAAGGAACCTCGCTATGAACAAACCAGGAGAAGTACTCTGGAAACTAAATCGTTTAGTCTTTTCTATCACTCTAGTAGGCTACAAAGTGTGTGAAGCAACTTGGTATCATCCGCCAAGGCAGCAATCCTTTTATTCTCTTTGGTTTATTTCAAAGGGGAAGGGTGAGTTTATTATAAATGAAACAAGCTATCCTGTGGAAGCTGGGAAGTTGTTTTTCTTTGAGCCGAGTATGATTTGTGAACGATCGACGGATCTAGATGATCCGCTTGAATATTATTTTATTCGCTTTACGTATGCTGCTGCGTTTGTTGATAAAGAAAAATGGAACTTTAGTGAGGAAACAGACATTCCTTTTCCTCTATCGGGTATGTACAATATTCAAAATCCGCCGCACGTAATGAATTTAATTGAACAGATTCATACTTTGAGGAAAAAAAGAGGGGCAACAGTGGCGATGAAACGGAAATTGTTGTTTCTAGATTTGCTATTAACAATCATTCAAGATTTTAGGTCGCAGAGAATAACAGGCAATACGACAAATGCAATTGATGCAACAGTTGATTATTTAACTGCAAATTATCAAGATAATATAACAGTCGATGTTTTAGCCAAGCAAGCTGGAATGAGTGTTAGTCATTATTCTAGGCTCTTTAAAAAATATATCGGTTACAGTCCAATGGATTATTTACGTCACGTTCGAATGGACCGGGCAAAGGAGTTAATCGTTCTTTCCGATTTTCGTTTAAAAGCAATTGCTCAAAGTGTTGGTTTTCATGATGAGTTTTATTTTAGTCGGATGTTTAAAAAAGTGGTCGGAGTGTCTCCGACTGAGTTTGCCAAGAGGCATAAAACAAAGGAGACACTCCCTAAAAAATAAGTTATACCTTCGAGGAAACGATGCTGGTGTTTGCAATGGACTCTTTATTTTGTATTTGATGAAGCCTGTAATAAATTCCTTTTTGTTTCAGTAACTGGTGATGATTACCTGTTTCTTGAATTTCTCCTTTATCCATTACAATAATTCGATTTGCATGCTGAATCGTTGAGAGTCTATGGGCAACGATAATGGTTGTTCGGTTCTTTGAAATTCGTTTTAAGGCTTGCTGAACAAGCTCTTCTGTTTCTGTATCAATGTTTGCCGTTGCTTCATCTAAAATTAACACATCAGGGTTAAACGCTAATGCACGTAAGAATGACAAGAGCTGTCGCTGCCCACTTGATAAAATCACCCCTTGCTCACCGAGTAACGTTTCATACCCTTGAGGTAAGCTTGAGATAAAATCGTCAAGTCCCATTAATGTTGTCATTTTCTTCACATCATCTTCGGTAAGATTGTGATGCAGACGAATATTATGCAGAACCGTTCCTGTGAAGATAAATGGATCCTGCTGAATGACCCCAACTTTTGTTCGCAAATCTTCAACTTTGACTTGCTTTACATCCATGCCATCTACTTTAATCGTTCCTGTTTGGATATCGTAAAATCGATTTATTAAGTTAATAATGGAACTTTTTCCTGCACCAGTTGCGCCGACAAAGGCAACGGTTTCCCCATGCTTTATTCGAAAGCTAATATCTTTTAGCACCCATTCAGGTTCTTGATAGGCAAACCAAACGTGTTCAAAATCAATCTGACCATTAATTTTCTCTGGCAAAAGCTCAGCATTTGGATGATTCGTAATTTCTGGTTTTTCCTCAATCATTTCAAATACGCGTTCTGCTGAGGCAAAGGCTGTTTGGATTTGATTATAACGATCCGCAAGTGCCATTAATGGTTGGAAAAATTGACGGATATAATGAGTAAAAGCATACACAACCCCAAATGTCAGGGCGCTATCTAATACAGCGATTCCTCCGTACCAAATAATAACGGCTAGTGCAACATTTCCGAGAAATCCAATAGCCGGATTGAAAATGGAGTTCACAATGGTTGCTCGCATTCCGGCACGGTAATGTTCTTCATTTAATTGATCAAATTGTTCAATCTGTTTCTTTTCTCTCGTGAATAGCTGAATGATACGCATTCCTGATAAATTCTCTGCTAAATTTGAATTTAAGCGAGAAAGAAGGAGACGGGTATATCTATGAGCTTGACGGATAAGCTTTTTGTAAAATATAACCATGACGATCAAAATAGGGATGACGGTGAAACTAAGTAACGTAAGTTTCACACTCATGTGTAACAAAATCGCAATGATCCCAATTAAAATTAATATTTCTTTGATAAGGTTGACAATAACTTGGGAGTAAAGCTGGTTTAACGCTTCCGTATCATGGGTGACCCTTGTTACTAATCTACCAACAGGATTACGATCAAAAAATTGCATGTGCATTTTGGCTAGACGACGGAAGATCTTTTGTCTAATGTCAAAAATGATTGATTGACCGGTAAACTGTAACAATCTGTCTTGAAAATAGGTTAGGAGCGCAGCGCACACAACAGTTAGTAAGAAGACAACAGCAATTAATATAAATCCTTGAAAACTGTCTTGAATGGACGTTTGAACGGTTAAATACTCGTCAATCGCTACTTTAATCAAATACGGCTGAGCTAACGTGGCACCAACAAATAAAGTTGCCAACAAAAAGGAAAATGCAATTTTCTTTCGATAAGGCTTTGCAAAGGCTAATAGCTTCATTAACAATTGACGATCGACAACTCGCGCGGTCTGTTTCTCCTCATGTATGTTCACCAGTTACCTCCTAATTCTTTTTATTTTGAACTGGGGTAGCTTTCGTTTTGATTCTTCTAGATGTGGCAATGTTTGTTTTGCGTACATGCTATAATAAATTCCTTGTTTTTGAATCAGGCTTTCGTGTGTACCACGTTCAATAATTTGTCCCTGATCCATGACGATAATTTGGTCAGCGTTTTTAATAGAAGAAATTCGATGACTAACGATGATCGTTGTACAGCCGCGAGTTTTTTGTTTCATTCCTTGCAAGATTTTTTCTTCTGTTTCAGCATCGACAGCTGATAAACTATCGTCAAAAACAAGGATGGAAGCATCTTTTATAAGTGCTCTAGCGATACTGATTCGTTGTCTTTGTCCACCTGATAAGGAAATTCCTCGTTCTCCTAAAGCGGTTTCAAATTGGTTAGGGAATTCAATAATGTTGTGATGAACTTGAGCAAGTTTTGATACTTCGACAACTTGGTTATTTGTATAGGGGGACGGGTCAAAGGCAATGTTTTCTCCAATTGTTGATGAAAAGAGAAAGTTCTCCTGTGGAACGATCCCAATTGATTTTCTCAGTGTTTTTAATGGAATTTGAAATAAATCATGTCCATCAATGAAAATAGTCTCTTTTGGAGGGTTATACATTCGTAATAGCAGGTTCACAAGTGTTGTTTTACCACTGCCAACTCTTCCTACAATCGCAAGACTGCTTCCTTTGGGGACGTCTAAGTTAATATTTTTTAGAGTTATTTCATTACTTCCAGGATAAGAAAAGCTGAGATTTTGAATGCGAATGTCGCCTTCAATGGCTACAGACGGAATGTCTTTCTCATCTTTTACTTCAGACTCAGTAGTTAAGATTTTTCGTAATCGAAAATTAGCTGCCCATCCACGTTGAAGTATATTAATCACTTTCCCAAGATTTTCAACGGGAGCAATAAGCAAAGATAAATACGTATTAAAAGCGACAAATTCTCCAAGTGAAATGGTGTTATTCATAACAAGCATTCCCCCGAAGAAGATAGAGATCAGATAGCTTACACCAACAATCGCGATACTAACAGCATTAAAAAGGGAATTGGTTTGAATTAATCGTTTATTCGCATAAACATTTTTATCGTTGTCTTCTTCAAACTTCGCTAATTCGTGCTTTTCTTGACTATACGCTTTCACCACTCGAATTCCGGAGCAAAATTCTTGAACTGTACTCGTCAAATTGCTGATCGCTTCTTGAACTTTTGTTGAACGATCTTGAATTTGATAGCGAAATTTATAGGCTAAGTACGTTAATCCTGGCAGTGGAAGGATAACAAGCAATGTTAACCAAACATTGATCGAAAAAGCCATCGCTGTAACAGCAACAGTAATAAGGATGACTACCTCAATGGATAGAAAGACCCCTCCCATAGCTACTTCGCGAATGATGTTGACATCGTTGATAGCATGAGACATTAAATCACCAATTCGCTGTTTGTTATAATATTGCGAAGGCAGTTTCATCCAATGTGTAAAAAGACGACGTCTCACGCGTTTTTCTAAAATTCTAGATAACCGAAAAATATAAATCCGACTGCACGTGCGAAAAAAAGCGACACCGAATCCTACAGCAATAACACTTAAAGCTAATGTAAGGAGGAGATCTGTTGAGAGGGTAAAATCTTGAATACTATCTGTGAATCGCTCCAAAAGAACAGGGATAAGGAGTTGAAATAAACAAGAGATGGACAATAAGATCACACCAAGCAAATACTGCCATTTATGTTTGACAATGTGCTGCTTTACAATTGAACTAGACTCCAAGCGACATTCCTCCTTTTCATTTTTCGGATTATTGAGTGTTTATTAAGAATAAATGGAAATCTTTAATGAAACCATGGATTTCTTTATCAGCTTACATGGACTTTCCTGCTATTTGATTAATAGGCATATGGCAATTTGTTGCAGTGTGATAGAATACATATAAATGCATCGGGTATCGAAGTGTCCGAACGAGTTCGGTTTTTGGTTTGTCTTAATATTCATGGTTAAGGGGAATTGAGAGATGCTCTATAATAAATGCTTCTTGTAACAACGTTGTTAGATGAAGGGAAGCATGATTTTACTAATTTAATAGAAAGAAGATGGGAACTATGGGTGAGCAGCTAGAGAGAGGACTTTCCACGAGAAACATTTTATTGTTTTTTGTTCCACTTGGTTTGTCGGCTATTTTAGTCACGTTATCTCATATGATTATCAATGGGACATTAACGAGGGGAGAAAATGCGGAAACGATTATTGCAAGTTATGCGATTGCCATGAGTTTATTTGCGATTATGGAACGTTTAGGAGTGTTATTGCGTAATACATGTTCGGCATTAGTACGTGATAAAGTTTCATTTAAGGCAATGTCTATGGTGGCAATTTATGTTGTATCTGGACTAATGATGATCTCGGCAACCATTGCCTACACACCTATTGGGAGGTATATCTTCTCTCATGTATTCGGTGCAGATCCTGCTATGATTGATCAGATTGTCAACGTTTATCAAATACTTATCATGGTCACTTTTTTTTCTGCCATTCGTTGTTTGTTTCAAGGGGTTATTATTTTAAATAAGCAAACAAAGTGGTTAACGATTGGCATGGCAATTCGGTTAATTGTTATGTATTTATTATCATTAATGTTTATCCGGATAGGTTACATTACGGCTCAGACTGGTGCAATTATCTTTTTGGCCGGGATGATGGTAGAGAGTTTAATAAGTTTTTTAGAGGGGCGTGTGCTGGTCAAGAAAATGGTTCAGAAAGATAAGAGCCATCCGATTACGAAAAAAGCACCTATTTTTCGTTTTTATACCCCATTAATTTTATCTTCGCTTATCATCGTTATGGTTGGTCCTTTGATTAATGTGTTTTTAGGGAAGACGAATGAAATTGAATTAGCAATTGCTTCTTATGCAATTGCATTGAGTATTACACAGTTATTTTTAAGTTTTTTTACTTACACACATCAAATCGTGCTTGCTTTTTACAAAGAATATCCTCAAAAGGTAAAACAATTTACGATGATAATCGGATTTCTTCCAACGATCATATTAGCCATTTTTTGCTTTACTCCTTTAGGTGGATTTTTCATCGAGGTTGTTCTAGGGGCGAATGACCGATTAGTTGAAGCGAGTTTACAGAGCCTTAAAGTGTTTATGTTGATGACACTTGTATTTCCTTTTGTTGACTTTTGTAATGGATTGTTAATGTTACGAAGTCAAACAAAAGTGATGGTATTTTCACAATCAGCTAATGTAATGTTAACCTTTATTGTCTTATTGGTCGTATCAGGATTGGCTCCAAATTGGAATGGAATGATCGGTGCGTTAGCCCAATCAGTAGGTATGCTTGCTGAATTGTGCGTCTTGCTTTTAATTCTTGTAAGAAACTCAAATAAATTAGAGCAAAAAAGAATGTATCAAGTACGGAAAGGCAAATCTGTAAGTGGATAAATTCTAAAAGATGAGGAGAATATTTTTAATCCTATAAATTGTTTATCCAACTAAAAATACTGGTCCCAGAAAGGGATCAGTATTTTTTCTTGCTTCTAATATCGATGTGAATTGAGTCTGAGGAGGTAAGAGAAGCAACCAAGGTTTAATTGGATCTTTTCAAATATTCGCAACACATTTGGAAAAAGTGATTTTACAATATACACAAGTTTTTGTAGCATTTTATCTCCTCCTTATCATTAGCTTGATGTAAAAAGGGTGAAAGTATAATCGACTTTTATTGGTAAACGATACGTTCGTAATCTGTTACCTAGAAGATAATTGGTCTCGATCTGCTGCTTCTGGAGGTTGTTCCAACCATCCTTGATCGATCATTAAATTTGCTCCGTCTTCTAGATAAATACCGACATTCATTAGAAAACGGATGTACATGGTGCCAATATCGTGTCTTCCGCTAACGGATAAGGCATTTCCGTTAGATCTGATCTTCATTGAAAACATGTCAATTTTATGTTGTAACATTAATTTATCTGAGAAAGGTGAATCGGTTGAGTTTGTTACTAAGTGATCCAGCAGTGGTTGAGAAGGTAAATCCTCTTTATGAAGTTGCTGGGAGCATGCATCAATATGTTTCTTTGTAATGTCTCTTCCTCTGACAAGGTATTCTCTAACTGGTTTTTTTTGGGCTACTTGGCTAAATCCTATTAAGAGGGTGTGACTTGTTACATTGCTTTGAATGATATCATAAAGATGCGCAATTTCTAACGCATTGAGTGATCTCACATTTCCTAAAAACCCAGTTAAATAACTTCTCTTTGTTACAAAATCTACTTTTGTTGGGATAGGAATATAGGGTGGCTTCTGTATAAAGCCTTTATTAGTTAATACATCATTAACTTGATTCATTAGTTTAGCAGTGGAAGTAAGACAATAAGTGAAAAATTCTCTAATATCTGCTCTCACCATTAAAGGAACAGCTACTCCGTAGATACTCATTCCTGCTTTACAAGCGTATTTTAAATAATGAAGATAAAATTCATCCATGAACAACTTAGGAGCTCCTAAGTTGACATCTTTCTTAGTGAACCCAAGTGGAATAGGGAAATTCTCGTTAATAAAGATCCCTTTGATTGTTTGTATAAATTCATCACTTAAATTTAAAGCACTCTCAAGAACAATTTTAATATGTTCGTCCTCAACGTGCTGAAGATAATAACTTAGAACATATTTAGACATGGTATTCCCCATATAAGTTGCCCAAAGTTTCCCAAGTTCTGCTGATGTTAATTTTTCATGAGTTACAGACATGGATTGTACTCCTTACTTTTTTTAATAAGTTTCCCTTTTGACCTTTATTTGCGTCATCCAATATCAACCAAAAAAAATATGTTTCTTATGCAGAGTTATTTTAAGATGTAAAATTTGACACAAATTAGAGACTGAAATACAGTTAGTATTATAAGTTATCCCTAAGACTTCGAATGCTGACAAGGAGAAAGTGGGATTATAAGTACAGGAGTGTGATGGTGAATGGCAAAAATCGTAATTATTTCAGGTGGTCCTTCCAAAACAACAAGACTAAAAGGGATTATTGATTATGCTAATAATTTTCTTAGTGAAAAAGGCTTAACAGTTGAGGAGCTACATGTTATCGACATCCCAGCTGAAGATTTAATTTTAGCAAAATATAATAGTGAAGCGATTGTAGCTGCAAATGCAAAGGTGGAAGACGCGGATGCGGTTATCGTGGCAAGCCAAGTGTATAAAGCTTCGTTTACAGGAATTCTAAAAACATATTTAGATTTATTGCCGCAAAAAGGGTTGGAGAATAAGATCGTATTGCCTTTAATGCTAGGTGGGACAATTTCTCATTTATTAGCCATTGACTATAGTTTAAAGCCAGTTTTATCCTCACTCGGTGCACAAAACATGATTAAAGGTGTTTTTACATTAGATACTTGTATTGAGCGTGGGGAAGATGGAAGTACGACGATTGAGCAAGAAGCGAAAGATCGTTTAGAGAAAGCTTTCATTGATCTAACAACTGAATTAAAGAAACAATCCGTTTCATAATTAAGAAATGACGAACTTGCTCATCAAAGTTCGTCTTTTTTGTTTTTTTGTTAAAAGTAAATGACGTTTTACACATATTCAGGTCAATTAAAGGCACAAACTAAGGAAAATAAGAAAGGAGCGAGGTCAAAATGCCGATTTATAATAGCAACACAGGAGCTAGTTCAGGTAGTCAACAGTTTCCTCTTCTCGGTCTTTTTCATACTGATTCAGAATCAGTAAAAGATGCTCATGATGCATATGATGTTTACGTGAATGAAGAATATGTTGGAAAGAAAATTCTAATTACGGAATCAGAAGAAGTGGAAGATGTTGTTGATTTCTTAAAAAAACAAGGTGTACAAAATATCTCTGCTGATTTAAACGGCGATCACTATGTAATAAGAACTAAAGATGAAGATCACGTTAAACACATACTTGATACGTATTTGCAGAATCGGTAATAAAGCCCTGCTATGACAAAGGCCATAGCAGGGGTTTACAGCAAGTCTTTATATACTTACTCTTTGAGTATATGAAGACTTTATCTTATATAGGCCACAATTCTTCGTTTATTAAACTTGGCGCCTTCTTCCGACTTAGTCCAGCATGTAAGTTCTTTGCTGCGAGCTTTGACATGTTAAACTCGCATTCGGTCGTTGATGACCCGATATGAGGAAGTGTGACGATGTTTTTCAATTGAAGCAATGGGTTATTTGGGTTCGTCGGCTCCTGTTCAAATACATCAACCCCTGCTGCATGAATATCTCCGTTTTTAAGAGCATGATAAAGTGCATCTTCGTCAACATTTTTCCCGCGGGAACCATTAATAAAGATCGCAGTCTTCTTCATTTTCTTAAATTCAGCTGCACTCATCATTTTGTATGTGTCGTTCGTTGCCGGAACCATTAAGCAAACGAAATCGGATTGATTTAGAAGGTCGTCAAGCTCACAATAAGTAGCTTTATACTGTTGTTCGACTTCTATGTTCCTTGAACGATTATGATAAAGAATGTCCATTCCAAAACCAAAATGGGCTCTTTGCGCTATAGCACGACCGATATTGCCCATTCCAATGATTCCTAATGTTTTATGATGTACATCGACACCATATTGGTCTGGTTGAAGCGAGATATCCCACTTTCCAGCTTTAACGACATGATCCAATTCTGGGATTCGTCTCGCTGTAGAAAGCAGCAGTCCAAATATGGCATCTGCCGTCGTATCATCAAGAACACCTGGTGTATTGGTAGCCATAATCTTGCGTTTCGTTAGCTCTTTAATATCTAAATTATCATAGCCAACGGATACATTCGAAACAATTTTTAGGTTGGGTGCTAAATCTAATAATTCTTTGTTTACTTTCAAGGCAAGACCAATAATTCCATCGGTTTCTTTTAAGGCTTGATCAAACGCTCGATTTCCTATGTATTCATGGTTTTGGAAGCTAGTTAGGTCATAGTTTTTTTCTAACTCTTTAATTACGCGATCATCTACGCGCATATACACAAGTATTTTGGGTTTCATATGATACACCTTTCTGTGAGTTGTAATCATTCATTAAACAGTACCATATAATTTTGAATGTCACCAATGTTGACTTAGGCATTTAGAGCTAATTCCCAAAAAAGTATTTGATTATTCTTTCCTTTCCTATATACTTATAACGAAAACTAATTTAATAGATAACTAGGGGAGTCCAATAAGCTGGGCTGAGAAACAAGAGCGTGAAAGATTGTTGACCCTTTGGACCTGATCTGGCTCATACCAGCGTGGGGAAGTTTAGAATGTTTCATTATGATCATACTTCTTTCATTTAGCCGGGTCCAACCATTTACTTTGGTTCCCGGCTTTTTACGTATCTTCATACTTCCTTCTTTTTATGTTCACAGATCTCGTCCTTTCTATTTTAAAAAAGGAGAGATTTTCATGTCCACACCATCATTGAACGAGAAAAACATTTCCATTATGTCTAGCTTTTCTGGTAGTAAAAAAGTCTATGTCGAAGGATCAAGACCTGACATCCGAGTGCCTATGCGTGAAATTGAACTAAGTCCGACTACTGGTACTGTCGGTGAAGAGGAAAATCCTCCAGTACGTGTCTATGACACAAGTGGTCCGTATACCGATCATCATTATGAAGTTGATATTACAAAAGGGCTTCCTGCTTTGCGGAGTACGTGGATTAAAGAACGTGCAGACGTCCAAGAGTATCAAGGTCGTGAGATTAAGCCTGAAGATAATGGATACATAAACGAAGATGATCCGCGTGCGAATGATAACGTGTTTCCTCGTTTAAAGCGTATGCCATTACGAGCCAAGCAAGGAAAAAATGTGACACAACTTCATTATGCGAAAAAAGGGATTGTTACGCCTGAAATGGAGTTTATTGCAATTAGAGAAAACCTCGACCCAGAATTTGTTCGTGATGAAGTTGCGAAAGGGAGAGCAATTATTCCTGCAAATATTAATCATCCAGAAACAGAACCAATGATTATCGGGCGTAATTTCCACGTGAAAATTAATGCGAATATTGGGAATTCTGCGGTAACTTCCTCCATTGAAGAAGAAGTTGAAAAAATGACATGGGCGACTCGTTGGGGTGCAGATACGATGATGGATCTATCAACGGGGAAAAACATACATACAACTAGAGAGTGGATCATTCGAAACTCAGCAGTTCCAGTAGGCACCGTGCCTCTATATCAAGCATTAGAAAAAGTAAAAGGAGTTGCTGAAGATCTAACGTGGGAAGTGTATCGTGATACATTAATTGAGCAGGCTGAACAAGGTGTCGATTACTTTACCATTCATGCGGGAGTACTCCTTCGCTATGTTCCATTAACAGCAAAGCGTCTAACAGGTATTGTGTCGCGAGGTGGGTCAATTATGGCTCAGTGGTGTTTATTTCATCATCAAGAGAATTTCTTATATACTCACTTTGAAGAAATTTGTGAAATCATGAAAGCATATGATATTTCCTTTTCTTTAGGAGATGGTCTTCGTCCTGGGTCAATTGCAGATGCAAATGATGAAGCACAATTTGCAGAGTTAGAAACACTAGGTGAACTTACAAAGTTAGCGTGGGAGCATGATGTTCAAGTAATGGTCGAAGGACCAGGACATGTGCCAATGCATTTAATTAAAGAAAACATGGATAAGCAGCTTGAAATATGTCATGAAGCTCCATTTTACACGTTAGGCCCATTAACAACAGACATTGCACCAGGTTATGATCATATTACTTCGGCGATCGGTGCAGCGATGATTGGCTGGTTTGGTACAGCAATGCTTTGTTATGTGACACCGAAAGAACATTTAGGTTTGCCAAATCGTGATGATGTCCGTGAAGGAGTTATTACGTACAAAATTGCTGCACATGCAGCTGACTTAGCGAAAGGTCATCCAGGAGCACGTGTCCGTGATGATGCTTTGTCGAAAGCTCGATTTGAATTCCGCTGGAGAGATCAATTTAATTTAGCGTTAGACCCAGAGCGTGCAATTGAATACCATGATGAAACATTGCCAGCAGAAGGAGCAAAAACAGCTCATTTTTGCTCAATGTGTGGTCCGAAGTTTTGTAGTATGAGAATTTCTCATGACATCAGACAGTATGCAAAAGAAAACAAACTGGAGTCAAGTGAAGCCATTGCAAAAGGAATGCAAGAAAAGGCAGAGCAGTTTAAGAAATCTGGAGGAACGATCTATCAGTAAGCAGCTTATAGGAGGTTTTACCGATGAAGGTCAATGATATCCAAGAGAAGATTCATCAGTTACAAGACCAATTGAATTATTGGGAAAATCACTTAAAAGATGTTCAAAATGACTGCAATCACGACTATCAAGAGGATTCATTTTATAAAAAATGCATAAGATGCCAGAAGATAGAGGCTATCTACTATTAAAATGTAGGACTTTATTTAAATCTATTTGCTAACTTTTGACACATATAGAGATAAAAACCACAAGCGTAGAACTATGCTTGTGGTTTATTCAATTCCTCTCGTTCTTCATTAGTAAAAAACCTCGATCTTGTTAAAAACCTTTTTCCTTCAGGTTTTTTTATCAAAAGTAGTGCGAGCATAATTGCGATGGCTCCGCACGCCGTGCGCCTTTTGAGAAGGTCGCTCAAAAGGCTTAAAACATAACGTCGGCTGCGCTCATCGCTTCGACTAAGCACAAAAAAGGTCAAAGACCGACCTTTTTTGTGCTTAGTCTTAAAAGAATCCTAGTGAATCGGAGCTGTAGCTTACTAGCATATTTTTTGTTTGTTGATAGTGTGTTAGCATCATTTTGTGGTTTTCTCGGCCAATTCCTGAATTTTTATAGCCGCCAAAGGCTGCGTGGGCAGGATAGGCGTGGTAGCAGTTCGTCCAAACGCGGCCAGCTTCGATGTCACGTCCAAAGCGATAAGCGTTGTTGATGTTTCGTGTCCAAACTCCAGCACCTAAACCATATAATGTATCGTTTGCAATCGATAGTGCTTCTTCTTCTTCTTTAAAGGTGGTGACAGAAACAACAGGACCAAAGATTTCTTCTTGGAAAATACGCATCTTATTGTTGCCTTTAAATACAGTTGGTTTAATATAGTAACCGTTTTGGAATCCTTCGATCGTATTTCTAGAGCCGCCTGTGAGGCAGGATGCACCTTCTTGTTTTCCAATATCTAAGTAAGACAAGATCTTTTCCATTTGCTCATTTGATGCTTGTGCCCCCATCATTGTTGATGTATCAAGAGGATTTCCTGTTTTGATTTCATTTACTCTTGCAAGGGCTCTTTCCATAAATTCATCGTAAATTGATTCATCAATTAAAGCACGTGAAGGGCATGTACAAACTTCTCCCTGGTTTAATGCAAATAGGACAAAACCTTCGATAGCCTTATTTAAAAAAGCATCATCATAATCCATCACATCTTTGAAAAAGATATTTGGTGATTTTCCACCTAATTCTAGCGTGACAGGTATGATGTTTTGGGAAGCGTATTGCATGATAAGTCGACCTGTAGTAGTCTCCCCCGTAAACGCAACTTTGGCAATTCGTGAACTAGTTGCAAGCGGCTTACCTGCTTCAACCCCGAATCCGTTGACTACATTTAACACTCCTGATGGTAAGAGATCTTCAATTAGTTCGACTAAGACCATTATCGAAGTGGGTGTTTGTTCGGCCGGCTTTAAGACAATGCAGTTTCCGGCAGCAAGGGCAGGAGCAATTTTCCAAACGGCCATTAGGATTGGGAAGTTCCAAGGGATAATTTGCCCCACCACACCGAGTGGTTCATGAAAATGGTAGGCAACAGTATCGTCATCAAGCTGGCTTAGTGATCCTTCTTGAGCACGAATCGCTCCGGCAAAATAGCGGAAATGATCAATGGCAAGCGGGAGATCGGCATTTAGTGTTTCACGAATTGCTTTTCCGTTGTCCCAAGTTTCAGCAACAGCAAGCATTTCTAAATTTACTTCAATGCGATCAGCTATTTTATTTAAGATATTTGCTCTTTCGGCGGGAGAGGTTTTCCCCCATGACTGTTTTGCACCATGCGCTGCTGTAATTGCTAATTCAACATCGTCTTTCGTTGAACGAGCAACTTCACAAAAAACGTCTCCAGTAACGGGTGTCACATTTTCAAAATATTGTCCTTCAATGGGAGCAACCCATTCACCATTAATATAATTTTCATATCGTCTTTTAAAGGATACTTTTGTATGCGGTGTACCTGGTTGATCATAAATCATTATAATTTCCTCTCCTCTAACAAATAGTATAAAACGTTTACATTAAAAGATATTAAATGATCTACTATATTATTCCAGTTTGCTAGTTTCTAGTGAAGATTATTTTAATCATTATTTGGTTAAGAGTGCTAATTGGATTAACATGAAGCAACATAGAGAGTTTCTTATTGAAAATAAAATCAAGTCATGCACGATTTCCATGACTTCATCGGGAAAATACTACATTTCAATTTTGACTGAATATAAAAAAGAGATAAAGAAGAAAGAAATTCAACAGGTTGTTGGATTAGATTTTGCGATGGATGGTCTATTTGTCGATAGCGAAACAGGTAAGAAAGCCAATTACCCACGTTTCTATCGTCAAATACTTGGTAAATTAGCAGTCGAACAAAGAAAATTATCTCGCAAGAAGAAAGGCTCTTCAAATTGGAACAAGCAGCGCATTCGAGTAGCTAAACTACAAGAGAAAGTGGCGAACCAACGAAAAAACTTTCTACATCATCAATCAAAATAATTAGCAACAAACTATGATGCCGTTATCATTGAGGACTTAGATATGAGAGGAATGTCACAAGCACTCAAATTTGGTAAACGTGTAGCTGACAATGGTTGGGGCATGTTCACAGCTTTCTTGCACTACAAACTAAAAGATTATTGAGGTAGAGAGTACGTTCTCGCTACTACTTTTGGTTTTGACGACGATCATTTTTACAGAAAGGCTCGGGTGAGGAATGCGGAGAATCAAAAGAATAATAATTTGTAAAGGACTTCCGGTTTATCCCATTTTGTAAAAATAATCTCATCATCTCAAAATAAATATAATACAATTGTTTAAGATAAACGATATCACATAAGCACTCTCTAAAACATACATTAGGTTAGGGGGTGTTTTTTTATGATGTATGGAAATAATGGAAATTATAGAAAGCCATTTCAACCTCCAAATCCAGCCAATAAGCAGGGGCCTATAAACACACCTTACTCCATACAAGATTTATTTAAAGGAAAAAATTTAGATCTAATTGCCGCAGCTTTATTATTATCAGGAAAGCTTAAAGTTGATAGTGTTGAGTTATTTCGTGGTGCTCCAGCAGTCTCTGTAACATTACTCGGAAAATATATTACACCTAACAAGGAGAAACAGAATGCTTTAGCAGATTTTCTTGAAGAAAATGGAGATATGACTCTGGATGATGTATTTGAGGCCATGCAAAGGCGAATGGAGAAGGAGGATTAGGAATGGGGAAAAGTAAAACGGTTAACTGTAGTTCAAGCTTTGATGGGAAGGCTTTCACAGGTGGAATCATGCTTGCTATTTTACTTTTTTTGTTGATTTTTGGTTCAACTGATATTGAAGGATTAACTGATGCACCTGAATAAATGGAATAGATTATTTTATCATAGACATTAGACAATTAAATAAGATTTATTCTGTTTCCTTATAAATCGTAAGGAAATATTACATAAGATAGGTTATTACTTCGTGGTCAATCAGAAGAACAAAATCTTTCTAACACAATAGAACTGGATTTAGGTTACCGACATGATTAAAAAGCAACTATGATAGTGAGGAAAATGCGACTATACTATCATGTCAAAAGCATTTTAGAACTTCTACAAGCATATTCATAGAGATGAAGGGCTTAGCGCCGTTCTTGTAAGCATTGCATCCGTGATGCTTTTTTCTTTTTGTTATAAAATGAAACTTCTTGGTACAATGGTTCGTTTAATAAATATCGTAACAAGTTAAGTTGAATAACGGAGGGTACAAAAATGGAAGAACAATTAATCGAGCGGGCGAAACAAGGGGATGATGATGCCTTCCAGCAATTAATTGAACAGCACCTAAAAACCGTTGAGAAATTTGCATTTCAAATAGGGGTCTCCTCGACTCATATTGAAGATGTCACTCAAGAAGTATTTTTGAAAGTCTATCGTTTTATTCACAAGCATAATAGAGGGAAATTTACGACATGGCTCTATTCAATTACATTAAATGTGATTCGTGATTTTTATCGAAAAGAAAAGCAAATGAAGCGCAAAACAATTGAATTACAAAAGTATGCTACTCAACAGACATATATTCAGGATCACTTTGATGAGGAAGCTAGAGAGCTTCATCAAATGATTCATCGACTTGAGGATAAATATAAAATCCCAATCGTTCTTCATTTTTTCCATGGGCAAAACTATCAAGAGATTGCGAATGTGTTAGGTGTGACAGAAGGAGCAATCAAAACAAGAGTTTTACGTGCGAAACAAAAGCTAAAGGCGGAGTATGAAAAAGTAGGTGAGCAACTATGAATGAGAGAGATTTTGAAAAAACGTTAGAACGATTAAATAGTCATTATGAAGATATGCCAACTCAATCTTCTACTACAAAAATAATGGCAAACATCAAAAAGAGTAAAAAGCGTAAGTGGAATTGGGCAAGGTCTTATCAAAAATGGCAAGTAGCTGCTTTAATCATTGTGATGGTTGGAATTGGATACGTGTTAGGAGCTAGCCAATTCATGAACCAGCCTGAAATAGCAATGGAAGAGACAGCCATAGGTGATACAACTGCTGATTCTGCTGGAACGATGGAAAGCGCAAGTTTTTCAACGAAGCAGGCAGAGCCTTTTGGGGAGGAAGAAGAAGCCGCTGCAGAATCTGGTGAAGAGATTAACATATTAAGATCAGAAGATGTAATTGACGATTCATTTCCTATTACAATCACAGATGAAGAAGGAAATGAAGTCGAGAAACAAGTAAAGGTATTAGAAGATAAACAATTTTCGTTTTCGACGTATTATGATGCCAACTTTCATGTAGAAGAAGTAGTAAGCGGGGATGGGCGTTCGATTCAGATTTATGCTGATTATGGAGAAGGACTAGTTGAACTAGCTTTGTTTGAAATCTTTCAATTTGAGAGTGCCATGAGTTATGACGATCAAGTGGAAGCATATCGTATGATGATGACTGAGTCAGGTTATATAGAACTTGAGTCAAATGACTATCTACTTGGTATTGGTATTCCTGGTCAAGCTGTACAAGAGTTTTTATTTCAAAAAGATGATGTGAACATACATGTTGCACCAGTTCAACATGGTGAAGAGTATTTGTTCTTTAAAACAAGTACGGTAACAAATAAAAATTCTGAGATGATTGAATACATGGAAGGGTTTAATAGAGAACTTACTGTAATATTAAATCGAGATTATTTTAAGTGGATCTATAATTAACCTTATTGTTGGAGGCAGCTATGAAACATGGCTAGCCTCTTTTCTTTTGGTTCTTACTTTCAAATGTAGTAACATATACCTTGTAAGGTAGTACATACCATAGAGCTGAAGGGAGTTTGGTAAAATGACAACGTATAAATCAAGAAAAGATGTCCCGGTAAGTGAAACGTGGAATTTAGCTGATATTTATGAAGAGCTGTCACAATGGGAAGCAGATTTACAGTCGGTAGAAGAGCGTACCCAGAAGTTGAAAGCGTTTGATGGTAACATAAACGATGCACAATCTTTATATGACTATTTAATTTTAAGTGAGGAAACAGGTTATACGTACAAGAAATTGTATGTATATACGATGTTTCAGGTAGATCTAGATACAAGAGACACGAAAGCACAATCCTTGCAGGATCGTGCCAAGCAGCTTGGCGTAAAACTTAGTTCAGCAACCTCCTTCTTTATGCCATTTTTACTCAGTCTAGATGAGAGTACGTTGAAAGGGTATATCAAGGAAGTAAAAGGTCTTACGTACTTTGAAGAAGATTTATTAGAATCTTATCGTTACAAAAAACATGTGTTGCCAAAAGAAAAAGAAGAAGTATTATCTGAACTTGGCGAGGCGCTCTCTGCTCCTAGTAACACATTTGGCATGATTAATAATGCAGATATCAAATTTGGTGACGTGACAACAAAAGACGGGGAAACAGTAGAACTTACAAGGGGAATGTACTCTAAATTAATTGAAGATGACAATCGAGAAGTGCGTCAAGAAGCTTATAAAGCGTATTATAAGCCTTATGTCCAATTAAATAACACAATCGCATCTACTTTATCTTCTGCTATTAAAAACAATGTAACATTGTCAAAAATGCGTCATTATCCGTCAGCATTAGAAAAGTCACTTTTTTCGGATATGGTTCCAAAAGAAGTGTACGACAATCTTATTGAAGCGACAAAGGCAAATATTGAACCGTTGCACAGATATACGAAAATCCGAAAGCAAACACTCGGACTTGATGAGCTTCGTCAGTATGATTTAAATGTACCGCTTGTAAAAGATGTGAAAGAAGAGATTTCATTTGATGAAGCGTATGAAACAATGTTAAAAAGCTTGGCACCACTTGGCGAAGAGTATGTAGAAACACTGAAAGGCTTTAAAGAAAAACGTTATTTTGATGTGCGAGAAACACCTGGAAAAAGATCGGGTGCGTATAATTTAGGACTTTACGGTGTTCATCCATTTGTTTTATTAAATCATCAAGATGATTTAGATAGCTTGTTTACACTCGTACATGAATGTGGGCATGCGATGCACTCATGGTATTCATCTAACCACCAACCACAAATTTCAGCAGGTTATTCGATCTTTGTGGCAGAAGTAGCATCAACCGTTAATGAAGTCCTACTCATCCGCTATTTATTAAAGCATACAGAAGATGAGAAAATGAAAAAGCACTTACTTAATCATTTTATTGATAGCTTTAGAGGAACTCTCTTCACACAAGTAATGTTTTCTGAGTTTGAAAAGATTACACATGAAAAAGCAGAGAAAGGTGAACCATTAAATGCCGAGGTCTTTAATGAGGTGTATGAAACGATCTTTAGAGAGTTTAACGGAGATGAAATTGTGTTTGATGAGGAAGTAAAATACGGTTGGTCAAGAATCCCGCATTTTTACCGTCCTTTTTATGTTTATAAATATGCAACAGGCTATGCATCAGCCATTCAGATTGCCGATCAGCTCTTAGAAGGGAAGCCAGAAACACTTGAGAACTACTTGACCTTTTTAAAGAGTGGGAGTTCTGATTATCCGTTGGAGTTATTACAAGCAACAGGTGTTGATCTGACAAAGCCTGAGCCCATTCGAAATGCACTTGCTATATTTGGTGAGTTAGTCGATGAGTTTTCTAACTTATAATAATGTTTGACCTACACATTTGAGCGTGTAGGTCTTATTTACGTAGAAACAAGTCTTGTTTTGATGTATGTTTTTTCGACTAGAATCGCATCTTAAAGTAAGAGAATGATTTTTCAACCATTAAGCAATGAGCGGGACTATTTCACCTATATTTGGATATATAACAAAGCTAATAGAAGAAAAAAAGAAATCACTAAAAATTTAATTTCACGTACCAAAATGAATTGGAGGAATTAAAATTGCAAATTTATTTTTCACCGGAGTTTATGAAAGATGATGCACAAGTATTAAATATAGTTACCGACTCGAATAAACCGGTTGGGTATATGGCCTTTCTTATGGAAGAAGATAAAAAGATGATGTATGTTTATGGCCAGCTGCAGGAAGAAGGGGTGTATGAGGATTTTAAAGACCTCGTCAAGCCTTATTTACAAGGATTGAAAAAACTCAAGCCTGAGCTAGAGGTTTATTCGTACTTGTCAGTTGGGGGTAAAAAGGTTGAGTTAGAGGAAGAGGATGAATCAAAGAAAGAGAAGTAATTCTATTCTACATGAGCCTGTTTCATTTCATCTCTAAAGTGTTTTCGTATAATGATATTTTTTCATTTTCATAAAGGGAGCTCTATTATTTTTTTGAAAATACTGTAAAGAGCCCAAACGAAATTCAAAATTATACATACGATAAGATTGTAAGAAAACACAGACTTTATGAGGAGATGATTTTTCATGTCAGGAACTGCAGGACATTGCGGAGGTTTTGCGTTATTAGTTGTTCTATTTATCTTATTAGTAATTATCGGTGCTAGCTGGTGTGGCGGATACGGTTATTAATAAGTAAGAAGCTGGCTCATATCGAGTCAGCTTTTTTCGTTATTAAAATTCTTTAGCTTATTTAAATTCATTCTTCAGTGGTAAGAATGTGCATTTCTTCATATGAATGTACAAGCGGTTGGGTTGTCCAACTTACATTATTCATTGGAGGATGAATGTATGAGCGTGTTTTTAGGCTATATTATTTTAGGGTTGAGTTTAGCTGCACCGATTGGTCCAGTGAATGCAGCTCAATTAGATCGAGGCATAAAAAATGGTTTTTTTCATGCTTGGTTAGTGGGATTAGGCGCCACTGTTGCAGACGCCTTGTATATGCTGCTAGTGTTCGTGGGGATTGTACAGTTTATTGAAATTCCTATCATTCAAACCTTTCTTTGGATTTTCGGATTTTTTGTATTGGTTTATACTGGAATTGAAAGCGTTTCGGGTGCTGGCAGAATTTCTGTTGACAATACAAGGAACAAAAGTGAATCGCATATAAAATCATTTTTCTCAGGTTTTTTTATGTCACTTTTTAATCCGCTTACGATTCTTTTTTGGTTAGGTATCTTTGGCTCCATTTTAGCCAAGACCGTAACTACATATGGAACTGGTCAAGTTATTTTGTATAGTGCGGCTATTTTTATTGGAATTACAGTATGGGATTTAATAATGGCTACATTCGCAAGTACGTTACGTAAATATTTGACAAATCGACTCTTAACGATTGTATCCATTGTTTCTGGTTTTTCTCTTATTGGTTTTGGTGTATATTTTGGAATTCAAGCTTTGCTTATTTTAATTTCGTAAACAGAGAAGGATTATCAGGTGGTTGATCGTCCTTTTCTTTTTTCCAAAAATGTCGCATGATTAATGTCACAATAGCGACAATTATGACAAAAAGCAGACTAATATAAAAACCAGGACGACTTGTATGATGAAATAAAGTGCCCCCAACTCCTAATAGTACCAAAATAAAGCCCATAGCCCGTTTTACTTTATCCATTGTTGTAAGCTCAAGCAATCGGCCGTATGAACCGAGAATAAATAGCCAGTTATATAACAACATGATTCCAGCTGCAGTTGTGACATATTCATATAAGCGACCAGGGATAGCAATCGCTAAAATGATGGATACAACCATCCCAGCTGTTGTTAAGCCGATCGCTGGCAAGGCAATTTGTTTGCCAACTCTTTTTGCAAAAAGACTGGGAGCATCCTTGTCTTCAGCTAAGGTTACAAGAATTCGAATGACAGCAAACAACGAGGCGACCATTGTTGAAAAGCCAGCAATGATAAATACAGCATTAAAGAAATGGTTGACGTAAGGAATATTGAAAGCGTTAAGAGCAGTAACGAAAGGGCTCTGTTCTGTTGTAATGTTATTCCACGAAACCATCAGTAGAGCAAGTCCCACAGAAGTAATATAAATAATAGCTAAAACGGTCAGCATCACTTTTCCTGATTTTGGAGCGTCATTCATATCTTTTAATCGAATGGCGAGTAAACCCATAATTTCGATACCGGCAAATCCGTAAAATCCATAAATGAACGCCGGTAACAACCCCTTTACTCCGTTTGGTAGAATAGAGTCGTATGTTCTTGGAACAGGTATGGTTTCATCAGCTTGTCCGAAAAGTCCAAAGAGAGCAAGAATGGCAAGAATGATAAACATGACGATCGCGGCGATTTTTAATACGGCCAAAAGATTCTCGACGCGGTCAAAACTCTTTGTCCCAACTAATATAACAAGAATGCCCAGTGCTGCATAAACACATGCAAAGACCCATAATGGGACGTTGGGGAACCAAAAGCGAGTAAAAATCGATAGAGCGGTCATTTGACTACCCATAATAAGCATTTCAGAGAGCCAATAGACCCAACCACTACTAAATCCTGCCCAGCGTCCATACGCAGTTTTTGCGTAAGATCGAAAGGAACCTTTTTCAGGATGGTTGATCGTCATTTTCGCGAGTGCCTCAAAAACGAAATAAGTTCCGATTGCCGCAAAAGCAAAGGCTAAGAGCACAGAAGGTCCTGCCATGTCAATTGCAATACTTGAGCCTAGAAAGAAACCTGTACCAATCGTTCCAGCTACACCTAATAGCGAGAGTTCCCACCATCTTAATGGCTTCTCAGCTTGCTCAGCTGCTTTTGTTTTCATTCTCATCACTCCTCATTTCGAAGTTATTGTTCGGAAAAATCCAGTTGTTTATGTAATGAAACAATCACAATTTATGGGAATCAACATAATAAAGGCTTATTATTTTGCATTTTTCTATGTGGACGATATGATAAAATTGTAAATAACTTTTAGGACTGAGGATTCTTGGATACAATTACGCACACCTTATTTGGCTTAACAACCTACGGAGCAATAAATAAAAATGAAATGAACGAAAAAACAAAAAGGGCTCTTTTGTTTTCATCATTAGTTGGCAGTCAAATTCCTGATATTGACGTCATCGCGAATGTAACAGAAACAGGTAGAATTATGGAGCAAATGTGGCATAGAGGGTTGACGCATTCCTTTTTCTTAGTTCCTATGTGGGCTCTTATTATTTATGCAATTGCTTTTCTAATTTGGAAGCGGAAGGATAAATTGATCTTTTTTATCGCATGTTTAAATGTCTTTATACATAATGCATCAGATGCATTAAATGCATGGGGAACAGGGGTATTTGAGCCTTTTTCACAAGTTAGAGTGACATTCGGGGTCATTCCGATTGTCGATTTTGTTATTTGGGTTGCCATATTATTAGGTTTTCTAATCATACGGGTAAAAAAGGAAATCCTCAGGCATAAAATTTGGCGTATAGTCTGGTGCTTCATCCTCATATATGTTGCCGTGCAAAGCATTCAAGGCTATATCATACTTAATGAGGCGAATGAGGGATATGAACAGGTAGCGCTGTCGGCAAGCTTTGTTCCTAGTCAATTTACAGTGATAGGGAAGAAGGAGCAGACGATTAACCTGTATAGTGCAAATATTTGGAGTAAAAACCGTTTACTTGAGACGGTTATCTCTAGTGAAGAGGCTAGTCTGGAGCCTTTATTTGAGAAAAATCCTAAAGCTGTTGTATTAATGGAGTGGGCACCTTTTGTTGTAGTCGTGGAAACTGATGAGAGGCTAGGCGTGTACGATCCGCGTTTTTTACGAAACGGAGAATCTTTTCTGTTTGAGTATATTACCTTAACTGAGTGACTAGAGTGACTGCCATCGTCACTCTTTCTTTCTATACCCATCGTTATTATTTACTTGATTTTTTGTATAATGAACAATAATGGACATTAACTCTGCTTTGGATATGAAATCTCCGAATTCCTCTGTATACTTCTGTTGCAGTTTTTCTAAATGATGAAGTGAGCGTTTGCTTAGTCTGGAAAATTGTTTGTCTGTAAAATCCATTTGAAATCTCCTTTCTATTCAAAACCTATATATTATATGAAGTCATTCAAGAAATTGTGCTAGGTAGGAAGAAAAAAATTTCAAGGATTAGCAAAAGCTAACCTTCTATTGGTGAAATAACGGAAGTTAACATAATCCCGGTTCCTTCTCCTTTTAATTATGGGAGTCGACAGGGAAAGTCATTTACTGTGTTAATCGACGCTATGATTAACTGACGTTAAAGAGTTCGAGAACGTGAAAACTTATTGTTCTCAATCGATTCCAATTTGTTTAACACTCATGTAAGTGCGGATTAAAAGGAAGTAAGAAATAAAAGTAAGACCTAGGGTGATTTGCACTAATGCGAATTCATCCTGGGTCTATTCTTGCGTGTGGGGTTTAGCTGAATTTCGTTTCTCCGATCTTCATGATCGTTAGCTTGTTAGAAGATATCTCCTTACGTTGCCACTCTATTTGCAGTCGTTTTAAAGCCTCGGGACCTGTGTCCATGGATAGGCGGTATGTTCCATAGTGCATCGGAACAAAATTTCGTGCTTGAAGATCGAGGAAGGCCTGTACAGCCATTTCGGGATTAATATGTTGCAGGCCTGATAACCATTCAGGTTCATAATCGCCTATAGGCATAAATACGGTATCTATACAAAAACGTTGACCAATTTCTTTGAACCCTCTAAAATACCCAGTATCACCAACGAAATGAAAGGTCTGTTCCATTGATTGGATGATCCATCCACCCCAATGTGTCATGTTTTTGTCAAAGAGGTTTCGTCTACTCCAGTGCTGTGCAGGAACGAAATGAAGAGTGATTCCTTTGTATTGAAAATAGTCCCACCAATTTGCTTCATGTACGTTTTTAAATCCTTTCATTAGAAAGCGTGTTTTTAAGCCAAAGGGAACATAGTAGTGGGGATCTCCTTTTAATTTTTTTAAGGAAGGGAATTCGAGGTGGTCAAAATGAGAGTGAGAAATAAGAACAAGATCAATATTTGGTAATTGATTAATGGCAATGCCTGGTGGTACTAAGCGTTTTTCAAGCCCCATCCAATTTGCGAATACCGGATCTGTTAAGATATTTAGTCCGTTTAACTGAATGAGAAAGGTCGAATGCCCAATCCATGTGTATGTTGTTTGTGATCGGTTTTGTTGCAACTGTGTACTATTATTATGTTCACTGACCGATATTAAACTCGTTAAATCTTTGCCAGAATTACGGATTTTAAAATAATGAATGAGTTGACGAAGGGTAACTTTGTTTTTCTCAATGTTATCTAAGTTCCGAAATGGTTTCCTAAAGATTTCTCTCACTCCCTTGTTCGAGGTATAGGGAAATCAAGAAGTGTAGCTTACACTACACCTCTTTGTCACTCAAGTCTCCCTCTCTTAAGACGGGAAGAGTGCAACACCTGAAAGATCCACCTGACTTAATAATTTCAGTAATGTCAACTTCGATAACCTCGTAGCCTCTTTCACGTAATTGCTCATTAACATTCGTGTTAACAGGAAGACTGAAGACTTTTTTGTTTCCGATTGATAGTACATTTGTACCAAGTGTAAACTGTTCTTCTTTCGTCACCTCCATTAAATTAAATCGAGAAGATAAGAAGTCAATTTCTTTCTGCTTTAAAGCCCCTGGATAAATAAGTGCATCTGTTGGAGATAAAATATTAAAAACACAATCTAAATGCAAGTACTTCTCTGTAAAAGGAACCGTTACAACCTCATTGTGTGGTAAGATGCTTTGTAAATGATTGATTGCGTTTTTATTGGTTCGATTACTTACTCCAACATACATGGTTTCGCCATCAACAATGACATCACCACCTTCAATCATATCTCCGAGTAAATTATAATAAGAAATTCCTTCTTGTTTTAACCAACCTTTTAGAACTTCTTCTTCGCCTTGTCTTACTTTGTTCGCCATTTCGGCTGCGAACATAACATGACCAAAGGTGAACCCGATATCACGTGTGAACACTTGCTCAGGAAACATTTTTAATGCGGGTAACAGGACCACATCTACATCATGCTCTTTTAAAGCTTGCACAAATTTCTTATGTTGAGCCATGGCAAGTTCAATGTGAATCCCTTCATCTTTAAACTTCTTTTGCGTTTCATTAATGACATCGCGGATGGTCATATATTCAGGCTTACATAAAATAACTTGTTTCAAAACATCATATTCAGATCGTGCAAATGGTTTTTGTGGTTGTTTAGAGAAAATAGACATTCATTATCCTCCAGTTTCGTATTCAGTCGTCATCTGAAATAGTTTTCCCAGTAGTAGCAAAAATATATAAGCTATTGCATCACACTTTTTAGGTTACAGGAAAAAAATATTAGCAGCAAGTTTGTTATAATTGGAATGGATGTTTTAAGTGCCTTTGAAACGATCATAATGAAAAAAGTCACCAATTTTCTTGATATATAAGGAGGACATGTGGAACAACTTATCAACTTTTTGGAAACGCAACCTACATGGCTGTTTCTTATTGGTGTTGTCATTGTCGTGTTTTTTCTCATTTCGTTACTGAAAACAGTAGTTAAGTTCGCTGTGATCTTACTTGTTGTGAGCATCGGAGCTGTCGTTTTATTTGATATTGCACCAGAAGTTCTTACTGAAATAGGAGTGGATTCTGTTAAACGAGGAACTGTTATTGTCCAAGAAAAAGTAATTCCGATGATTTCAGCAGGATATCTTGGCGAGTTGTTCGAACAAAATGATTCAGTAAATGATTTATTTGAGCAGCTTGAATTAGATGTTCATACTGAAAAGGATGCGATAGCGGATATGCTCGAGGAGAACAAGTGATTTTTTTGTAAAATAAACCGGACGTGAATTCGTTCGGTTTATTTTCATTTACCGTAATTAAGTTCTTTAGTAAGATGAATAATAAAGCGAATGAATAAAGGAGTACTCTTAAATTATGAAACTAGTTTCTTGGAACGTAAATGGTATTAGAGCATGTGTAACAAAAGGTTTTTTAGATTATTTTGAGGAAATGAATGCAGATGTATTTTGTTTACAGGAAACAAAATGTCAGGAAGGTCAAATTGATTTGCCATTGGAAGGGTATTTTCAGTATTGGAATTATGCAGAACGTAAAGGGTATTCAGGTACGGCTGTGTTTACGAAGAAAGAACCATTGTCTGTTCAGTTTGGAGTAGGTGAATATTTTCCTGAGAACGAAGGGCGTGTAATTACGCTAGAATTTGAAACATTTTATCTTGTTACAGTTTATACACCAAATTCAAAGAGAGACTTATCCAGACTTGAATATCGACTTGAATGGGAGCATCAGTTTAGGAAGTATTTGCAGCAATTAGAAGAAAAAAAGCCTGTTATTGCCTGCGGAGATTTGAACGTGGCCCATCAGGAAATTGATCTAAAAAATCCAAAATCAAATCAAAAAAATTCAGGTTTCACAATAGAAGAGCGTAGTGAAATGACGAAATTACTTGCTGCTGGTTTCGTAGATTCTTATCGCTATTTTTACCCGAAAGACGAAGGGTGCTATACATGGTGGTCTTATATGAACAAAGTGAGAGAGCGCAATATTGGATGGAGAATTGACTATTTTATCGTATCAGAACAACTAAAAGACGTACTTATGGATGCGCACATTCATTCTGAGGTAATGGGAAGTGATCATTGTCCAGTTGTATTAGATATTGATCTTTAAATGCAGGAAAGAGGTGGGGGTGCCACGAAAAGCTAACGATACTTTTCGTGGCACCTTGCTTTTTATACAGATGCTTTTGCTAGCACAAACTTTTCAATAACTTTTGCAACACCATCATTCATATTCGTGTCTGTTACATAGTCGGCCATTTCTTTAATATCATCAGGAGCATTGCCCATGGCAACTCCAAGACCAGCAAATTCAATCATCGCAAGGTCATTATAGCTGTCTCCCATTGCGATCACTTCTTCACGTGTAATGCCTAGAGATTCAATAAGAGAGTTTAAACTCGACCCTTTCGTTACCCCTTTCTCGAGGAATTCTAAAAAGTAAGGCTTTGAGCGCATAATACTTAAAGAGCCATCAAATTCATCTTGAAGTCGCTGTTCAACTTTTACAAGCTTCTCTGGATCTTCACACATTAACACTTTTACAACAGGTTCTGTTACTGTTTGAACAAAGCTTGTAATATGTTTTACTGGCAAACCAGTGAGTCTTCCTTCCGTTTTTGTATATTGATTCTCTATTTCCGTTACAATTTCATCTTCGACATATGTATGGATGTAGACCCCTTCTTGCTTGCTTAATTCATATAAACGATGAGCAACTTCTGGTTGAAGAGTACTACTGAACTGTTCTTCTTTTGTTTTGTAATTAATGATTTTTGCACCATTATAAGAAAGTATAAAACTACCGTATTCATGTAATAAAAGGTCTTCTGCAATAGCGTTCATCCCTTTAGTTGGGCGACCAGAAGCTAAAACGACTTTTACCCCTTCTTGCTGGGCTGCCATTAGTGCTGTTTTTGTCCGTGTAGAAATGGTATGGTCATCTCGAAGCAATGTGTCATCTAAATCAAGTACAATCATTTTATATGCCATGTTTTTAGTTCCTTTCTGAAAAAAGAATATAGATCAACTATAAAGCAAAAACAACTAGGAGACTAGTTAAAATATCACTTTTAAAAATGAAGAAAGGTAAACTGTATGAGGAGCTATAGTAAACATTGACGTATGTGTATAGGTACGTTATCAATAGTATATGTATAACTTCTTGATGAGTGGGGTGCCATAAAATGGACAATCAATTAACAAGCATATCAATTCCTACAATTTTAGAAATAGGTGAAGGGGTTTTAACAAAATTAGAAAGTTTTTTATTGGAGCATAAGTTACGTGAAGTTGTAATCTATTTTGATGATTTTTCATATGAACAATTCAGTAAACAACTGCAAGAGTCGTTTAAAATGGTTCGTCTTATCGCTATCAATATATCACCGTCAATGGATATACATGACCTTCTTTCAAAGGCATTTGAACTTGGAAATGTTGATGCAGTTATTTCAATTGGTGGAGGGGCTGTAGTAGACTACGGGAAGTATATATCTTACATAAGGAAACTGCCATTTATTAGTATGCCGACATCTGCCTCAAATGATGGGTTTGCCAGCAGCAATTGTTCGATTCATGTGAACGGGAAGAAAACAACGGTACCGGCAAAAGTACCTTTTGGAGTGATTGTTGATTTATCGATCATTAAACAAGCACCAAATCGCTTTATTTTTGCTGGTATTGGAGACTTAATGTCTAATATAACAGCATTGTATGACTGGGAGTATGAGAATCAAAAAGGAGTAAGTACGATTAACGCATTTGCTGCAATGATAAGTAAAAAAGCAGTAAATAGTTTTGTACGTACTCCGATGGAAGATATAAAGGCTACGATATTTTTGAAAGAATTGGTTAGTTCGATGACGATGGGGGGCATTGCTACAGTCATTAGTGGAAATAGTGCTCCGATCAGTGGGTCAGAACATCTTCTTTCTCATGCATTAGATCAAATTGCAAAAGAACCGCAAATGCATGGCATTCAAGTAGGGATTGCGACCTATATAATGGCCAAAGTTCAAAACCATCGCGCAGAGCGGATAACAAAAGTATTTGAAAGGACAGGGTTCTTTAAATACTGTTCAACTCTTCCTTTACGAAAAGACGAATATATCGAAGCAATTGATCTAGGCCCAACGATTAAGCCAAATCGTTATACATACTTACACAATAAACAATTTCAAATAGAAGCAAAGAGAGTAGTGAACGAAGACCCAATTCTTATTGATTTGTTTTCATGAGTAAGGAAAAAGTGACTCTAAATTGCCTGATTCTTTATGTATCATAATGATTAGAATAGGCAATTTACTTTGAGCCACGTAAGCCAATTACATCGAGCTTCGTTCAATGGCATTATCCCAATTAGGGAAATAATGCAGAGCACTTCTCATTAGTTCAGGGTGCGTTTTTTTTATCTTTTTCTTGTTCAGACTCTCGCCCTCAGCGCTTAATTGTTGGATTTCCATAATGACTTGTTCCGAACTCATAGTAACGTCCATATCGTAACCTCCTTGACAGATTTATTACAATATTCGCCTTAGAAAAATTATTTATACTCATACATAAACTTTTTTAATAAACTTATATTTGAAGGAGAACAAAAAGGAGTAATTAAGAAATTCTAATTTGGGTAATAAGGAGGATCTATTATTATGACTATTGGTACCATTATTTCACTCAATATAGGGCAAACAAAGAACATCTCTGATGAAGATGAAAAACAAATCGACTCCGCTATTTATAAACATTCAGTTTCTGACACTAGTTTGTATTTATCAACGACAAACCTTGAAGGCGATGAGCAAGCAGATTTAGTTAATCATGGAGGATCAGATAAAGCTGTTTGCGTATATCCATTCGAGCATTATTCATATTGGGAGAATAAGTTCGGTTTTGATCTTCCGATTGGAGCCTTTGGTGAAAATATCACCTTACGTGGGGTCCCTGAGTCCAAAGTATTTATTGGAGATACGTGGCAGTGGGGTGAAGCCATTGTTCAAGTTAGTCAACCGAGGCGACCTTGTTTCAAGGTGGCGAAACGACACGGAATTAAGAAATTACCTTTATATATTCAAGAAACAGGGTTTTCAGGCTATTATCTACGAGTGGTGAAGGAGGGCAATGTTTCAGGAAAAGATCCTTTTAGTCTTCTTAATCGAATGTCTGATGTATCGATTGAACATGTTAATCGAATTACATTTTATGACAAAGAGAATTACGAGGAAATCAAGAAGTTACTAAATCTGAAAGAACTTTCTGAAGCTTGGAAGGCGTCGCTAAAGTAATAACGTAGATTGTTTATCTTTTAACGAGGTAAAAACGATAGAATGTAACATATTATCGTATTAGTGTTGTTAAAGAGCTGTCATCTTGGAAATGAATAGGAGAGATGCGGATGCCTGAATTAGAAAAGAAGCCAATCCTGAATCGAACTCAAAACAAGTGGGTGTATTGGTTAAGCGTATGTTTGGCAATCGTCGTTTTTCTAGTCATCTTTGGTCTTTCGTATGTAAGAGTCACATCTCCTCCAGAAGGCATTTCATATGAAGGAGATGTGCATTTTATTGATGAAGTTGAATTCCTTACTGATAATACTTATGAGAAAAATGGTGAAGTGCATTATGAACAGGAAATTTTTGATCGTGTCTATGACATGATTGAGAGTGCTGAGAAATTCATTTTACTTGATATGTTCTTATTTAATGATGAATATGACCGTGAAATGGATTTTCAAGCTTTATCAGAAGAGTTAGCCAATACACTGATTGCAGCGAAAAAACGAAACGAAGAATTACACATAGTGGTCATTACTGATCGAATTAACACATTTTACGGGTCTTATCAATCTGATATTCATTCTAGCCTACAAGAGAATGGGATAACGGTTATTTATACGAATATGAAACCGTTACGTGACTCCAATCCGATTTATTCTTTAGCTTGGAGAAAAGTTGTTCAGTGGTTTGGTACTCCAGAAGGCGGCTGGCTTCCCAATCCGTTTAGCCCTGATTCAGATAAGGCAACCGTTCGTTCATATTTAGAACTGCTTAATTTTAAAGCGAATCACCGAAAAGTAATTGTTACAGAAAAACAAGGGATGGTCACTTCTGCCAATCCTCATGATGCAAGCAGCTTACACTCGAATATTGCCTTTTTATTTGATGGAGATATCTTAGAAGAGTTGATTGAAACAGAAGTGGCAGTCGCAAAGTTAGCGGGTTTTGATCTAAACGAGCTTATAAATTTTGATATAGAAACAAACTTTCCTTCAAACGGGCAATATGAAATACAGCTTTTAACTGAAGGGAAAATAAAAAAGCATCTAATACAAGAAGTTTCACAAACGATAGAGGGAGATCAGATATCAGTTGGGGCTTTTTATTTATCTGATCGAGACGTAATGAAGGAATTGCTTGCAGCCAGTAAGCGGAATGTTCGTGTGAGACTAATTCTGGATGCAAATAATGATGCATTTGGACGAGAAAAGAATGGAATCCCGAATCGTTCTGTAGCTTCAGAACTAATTAAGAAATCAAATTCTGATATTGAAATAAGATGGTATAAGACAAACGGAGAACAATACCATACAAAATTAGTCTACATTGATAAAGAGAAGAATGATGTCTTACTTGGTGGCTCAGCCAATTTTACAAAACGAAATCTAGCAGACTATAATTTAGAAACGAACGTAAAAATTACCGCTGATTCCACTACTGAAATGATGCAGGAAGTAAACGAATACTTCGAAACACTTTGGACAAACGACCAAGCGACTTACACAGCTGACTACGAAGAATTCGCGGATGAATCGTACGTGAATCAACTCATATACCGCTTCCAGGAATGGAGTGGAATGTCGACTTTTTAGAGAGTTAGAGCAAAAAGGGCCGGTCTTGTCCTTTTTGCTCTAACTCGAAGCTATGAGCGAAGCCGCTACAGGGTGTTAAGCTTCTAGGAGTGGGTTTCTCCTAGAAGCGCGTAGCGAGAGAAGCCATAGCCCGCACTTAAGTGCAATAAGCAAAAAGGGCCGGTCTTGTCCTTTTTGCTCTAACTCGAAGCCGCTATATTATGTGTGATGAAATAAGATGAGTGAAATACATTCGAATTACGTGTATGATGACTATGTGATATCCAATTGAAAAATATGTTAAAAAGGAGTTTGATTATGACTGAGAAAAGCATTGTATTCTTTGATATAGACGGGACATTATTAGACCATCAAAAAAACTTGCCAGCTACGACGAAAGAAGCGATTTTCACGTTAAAGGACGAAGGTCATGAAGTGGCAATTGCAACAGGACGTGCGCCATTTATGTTTGCAGATTTGCGTAAAGAGCTCGGAATTGATACATTTGTAAGCTATAATGGGCAATATGTGGTATTTAGAGGAGAAGTTTTGTTTGAAAACCCATTAAATAATGCGGCATTACAATCTATAACTGACATGTCAGTGGCTAATAACCATCCAATTGTTTACATGGATCATGAAGATATGAAAGCAAATGTTCCTCATCATGACTTTATTGTTGAAAGCATCGGTACGTTGAAAGTTGAGCACTTTCCAACACATGATCCCGATTACTTTAAAGGGCGCAACATCTATCAATCCTTATTGTTTTGTGAAGAAAATGAAGAGACATCTTATGAGAAGGAATATAGTGAGTTTGACTTTGTGAGGTGGCATCCGTTGTCTGTAGACGTAATTCCAGCAGGAGGATCAAAGGCAATTGGGATTGGGAAAATCACTAAAAAACTTGGTCTAGCAAAAGAAAATCAGTATGCTTTTGGAGATGGATTAAATGATATAGAGATGCTGCGTGAGATTACAAACAGTGTTGCAATGGGGAATGCACATCCATTAGCAAAAGAGGCAGCAAAGCATGTAACAACTGATGTTGACAAAGATGGAATTTTACAAGGGTTACAAATGGTCGGATTACTAAAATAGAAGGTAAATCGTTTGCTTAGGCTGCTCGAGAAAAAATCTCAGCAGCCTTTTTTAAAGCTGTGCCTGTTTCATCATCTTGATAATGTCTGAGGTGGGGTATTCCAATTGTATATTTGAGAATGTCCTTTTTATTTCCTTATAGGCAGGCACTCATTTCTTGATCTTTGAATATTGTTGAAAGAAACAATAATCAAGTTTAGGAGGATGAGGTCGTGGAAATTCATGTTGTTGCCCCTGGAGAATCGTTATGGAGCATTGCTCAAATTTATAATGTAGGGTATCAAGTTATTGTTAATGCAAATCAGCTTCCCAATCCTGATCAACTCGTTGTCGGTCAAGCGATTGTGATCCCTACTACTGATCGTTTGCATTGGATTGAACCTGGTGAAACTCTTTGGAGAGTGAGTCAACGCTATCAAGTGTCTGTTAACGATCTTTTAAAGATTAACTATATAGAATATCCGGAAAATCTACCTGTTGGATACAGGCTGAATATCCCGAACGAGTATAGACAAAAGCCATCAGTAGATGTGGGTGCGTATGTTGATTTAGGAATCACAGGTGAAGAATCACCACAATTTGTCGATGAGGTAGGCGAATATTTAACTTATTTGCAAATTTTTAGTTATGAACTGAACGCAGATGGGACCCTTACGTCACTTAACGATCAGGCGATTATTAATGCTGCTTATGCGGATCGAGTTGTTCCGTTAATGGTTATTACAAATCTTGAAGATGGTGGATTTAGTACCGATCTAGTTACAACAGTTCTTCAAAACGAAGAGTTACAAGATCGCTTACTTGATGAAGCGATCGCTATTATGGACGAAAAAGGATATTTAGGATTGGATTTTGATTTAGAATATTTAGGAGCCAAAAATCGTGAACAATACAATCAACTAATGAGAAAAGCGCGTGAACGGTTGGATGAAAGGGGCTATCTATTGTCAAGTGCTCTCGCTCCAATTGTGGAACCAGGTATGGTAGGTGTCCTGTATGAGGGGCATGATTATGCGACACATGGGGAAATTGCTGACTTTGTCTTTTTAATGACTTACGAATGGGGCTGGACGGGAGGTCCGCCAATGGCGGTTGCACCAATTAACCAAGTTAGAAGAGTCATTGAATATGCAGCCTCGGTTATGCCTAATGATAAAATCATGATGGGAATTCCTCTTTATGGTTACGATTGGACATTGCCATTTGTAGAAGGAGAAACGAGGGCAAGGGCGATTGATCACCAAGAAGCGATTCGTTTAGCCGCTACGTATAATGCTGAAATTGAATACGATGAAGAAGTCGCGGCTCCTCATTTTACGTATTATGATGAAGAAGGTTTGCAGCATGAAGTGTGGTTTGAAGATGCACGTAGTATTCAAGCAAAATTTGATCTCGTGAAAGAGCTTGGGTTACGTGGGTTTTATTATTGGGTTTTAGGCTGGGATTTCCCGCAAAATTGGTTATTGATTAATGAAAACTTTAATGTGAATAAACGCATCTAACATATAGGGAGCTTCCCCCGAATGAACTAACTTTATATAATGCTTAAGAAGTAATATAAACATTATTATTGGTTAGCTTAACGGGGGCTACTTTTGTTTTAGAAATCTTACTATCATCGTATTAATCGTTTGATTTTCCTAATTTATACCAAAGCTTTTGGTAATTTAGCTGGTTATAATGGTTCAGCTCGATACCTTCTAACTTATCATCGGCTTCGATAGTAATGTTTATTTTCCGTTGATAGAGAAAAATAACATAGTAATGATCGAATAGAAACGACTCTACTTGTCTCATTTGTTGATATGCGATTTCGGTCGATTCTGCATGACGTACATCTGCTAGCATGAAATCAAGGTGCCTTTTCACATCATAAGACAATGTATTACGTATAATACTAGTAGAAGAGGAAAGAGCATTTAACATGGAAACAAGGTGATTTTCGGTTAAATTCATTCCTGAGATAATTAAATCTGTCTGTTTTAGATGTTGTTTCATAGCTGCTAAGTCGTGAATAGTTACAATCGTTGTATTTAGAGTAATGCCTAATTGTCTAAAATACTTAGTTAGTCTTTCTAATTCAAAACCAAAGTCATTCTCGTGTTCAAAGCAAATGAACGAAAGAGTTAGTGTCGTAACTCCTTTTTTTTGAAGCCATTTTTTGGCTTTTTTTATTTTCGATTGCTGTCTCAAGTCATTTGTTGTCTCATCGAAAAAGCTGTCAGGAAACGAGACGTCATGATGGGGATGACCTTGAAAAAGCTTCGGTCGATCAAGAGAATAAGACAGCATTTTTTTGAATTTTGGATGGGTATGGATTCCTTCTCTTTGATGATTGACAACTAAATATATGCCACCTAGTTCTGGTTGAACCCATTTATATTGCTTTATGGAATTTGAGTAATGTTTGGCAATTCGATACTTCACCTCTTTCTTACGTGAAACAGGCGAAGTAGGAATATGAAATAACTCTATCTTGTCTAATAATGGTTGGTAACCAAAATAGTTGGAGAAAGATTCAAGAATAATGTATCCCTTTTCATGTTTGTTCACCTTATAAGGACCATTTCCAATTGGATGGTTGCGAAACGAATCCGGATTCTTTTTAAAGGTACTAACAGGTATAATCATTGATTTATAATCAGTAAATAAGTGTAAAAGCAATGGAGTAGGTTTTGATAAATAAAGCTCAATCACTGTAGGTGAGGGAGTCTCTATTTTCTCAATTTCATCAAATATACAAACCTTCCATCCATCTAGTGGATATTCCCTCCAGAATTCGATATTCTCTTTAATTACTTCTGAAGTTAATAGACTTCCATCGTGAAAGTAAACACCTTTTCGTAAATAAAAACGCCATACGAGGCCGTCTTCAAAAGATGCCCAATCGTGAGCGATCTCAGGAATGAAGGAGTTCGTTTTATTATCATACCGGAGCAGACGATTAAAGATTTGCTCACCTAAATGTTTCTCATAGTTTGTTGACATCTCAAGAGGAACAAATGTATGAATAGGATGGTAGTAAGGATAGCGAAGAACATCTAGACCTTCTTCGTGTATATGGTTAGGAGTCCATTGGAAATGGTCTTCTAACGACTTAACAATGGAGGAATCTAATTCTTTTTGGTTTTCCATCCACTTGAACGCGTTTTCAATATCTCCATTTTCTATCATAGACTTGACATTTTGTTTTTCGAGCTCATGTGGATCTACTAAAAAAGTGAGAGTAGAAACTTTTCCTCGTCCCGGATTTGGTTGCCAGGAAATCCATTCATTGTTTTGCATATTTTTAATAAGCGTCTTTGCATGTCGATCTGTACAACAGAATTCAGCAGCTAATTCTTGAATATAAACATTTGCGGTTTTAGGTCCCCATTTTGAATAAAGGGTGAAATAATGATTCTCTAGCTTCGTCACTTTTTGTCCCCCTTTACTTAAAAAGATGATTAAAATTTTTAAAGAATTTCTGCTTGTTTCTTCTTTTTACCATAGATTGCAACCATAATCTAGGTTTTGCTTGTATTTTCTGAATTTGGTGGAGCAAAGGAGTGACTAAGAGGGGGGATATGAAACTTTGTTACTTATAACAACTGCTTATTTTAATGTTAATGCATTTGACAATTGCAGTTTACAATATTACTATTTATTTGTTAACTTAATATTTTTATAGGTTGACATTCGTGGTGACGCTCCGTGATGATACATACAGAGTTTATATAAAAGTGGAGGTATGAAAATGAATCAATGGACAGAACTGGCCAAACGAGTATTAAAAGAAGAAGAAGTAACAGATGCGGAGGCGCTTTCAATTTTAGAGTGTCCTGACGATGAAATTCTATTACTTATGCATGCGTCATTTCAAATTCGAAAGCACTATTATGGAAAGAAAGTGAAATTGAATATGATCATGAATGCAAAATCTGGACTTTGTCCTGAAAATTGTGGTTATTGTTCGCAATCGTCCATTTCAGAAGCGGCGATTTCTTCCTATAAAATGGTGACAACAGAGACGCTGTTGGAAGGGGCAAAGAGAGCTCACGATTTGAATGTAGGAACCTACTGTATCGTAGCAAGTGGCAGGGGTCCATCCAACAAGGAAGTTGATCAAGTAGTAGATGCTGTTAAAGAAATTAAAGATACGTATGGGTTGAAGGTTTGTGCCTGTCTTGGGCTGTTAAAGCCAGAACAAGCCACGAAATTAAAAGAAGCAGGGGTTGACCGTTATAACCATAATATCAATACATCTAAAAGCAATCACCTAAACATTACAACATCACATACGTATGATGACCGCGTGAATACAGTAGAAGTTGCTAAAAGTTCAGGGATGTCTCCTTGTTCTGGTGTCATTATAGGGATGAAGGAAACGAAGCAAGATGTCGTCACGATGGCGCGAAGTTTAAAAATACTAAATGCCGATTCCATTCCTGTTAATTTCTTGCACGCTATTGACGGTACACCTTTAGAAGGAGTAAATGAGTTGACTCCACTTTATTGCTTAAAAGTGTTGGCCTTGTTCCGGTTTATTAATCCTACAAAAGAAATTCGTATTTCAGGTGGACGTGAAGTCAACCTCCGCTCATTACAATCACTTGGATTATATGCTGCCAATTCAATTTTTGTTGGTGATTACTTAACAACTGCAGGACAAGAGGGAACAGAAGATCATAAAATGTTAATCGATTTAGGGTTTGAAGTTGAGACAGTAGAGGAAATGAGAGAGAGTTTAATAGCGAAAGAGAAATAAGCTTTTAGGAAGGGGAATATAGTTGAAATGCGTGTGTGATTATTTACAGCGCGTTTTCTTTCTTCTATGATTGAGTTAGAGAGCAGGTGAGGCATAGATGGGGCAAATTATTTTATTTGATGGCGTTTGTCATTTCTGTCAGGGGAGTGTGCAATTCATTCTGAAGCGAGATTCTACTTGCACGTTTTCTTTTGCATCATTACAAGGAAATACTGGAAAAGAACTGATCAAACAATACAATATAGGCGAGGATTTAAATAGCTTGGTTTTAATCGATGAAGATTTGTACTATGTGAAATCGGATGCCGTTTTACGAATATGCTCAAAATTAAGAATGCCATGGAAGCTTCTTTCGGTCGTACGTATTGTACCTCGTCCAATAAGAGATCTTATCTATGATCTAGTCGCTAATAATCGATATAAATGGTTTGGCAAAAAAGAGATATGTACGATCCCGTCTGCAGAGATGAGGAAGAGATTTTTGGATTAAGGGGCTGTCTCATAAGTTATAAAAGAGTTGGCAATGGCTTCGGAGGTGTCCCAAAAGGTTAAAACCAGACTAAACTGTATCCTATAGAGTGGACACTGATAAAAAGGTCTACCTATAGGGTACCTTTTTTATTTGATCGTCTTCCAATTTATTTACATTTATTTTACATTTTTTTACTGATTTTGTTTATGATAATAATACAACTTACAGTAAAAGAGGTTATTTTATGCACTTAGCATTAGCGCTCATATTGTTTTATCTAAATATAAAAAAGAAAAATTATCATAACATTAGAATATATTTCCCTAATATTTTTTATGTTGTTTTGTTAATGCACTGTATTATTACTTTTTTAAACATTACCTTCTTTGGGAAATGAAATCACCTTTTTTAAAAGTAAAAGTCGTTCGCGCTTTGTATATTTTCTTCATCATGCCTCATGTGATCCTTTTGTATTTATCCGAGTTTCCTAGAGGGATTTCTAAGCAAATTATTTATATTTTAAAATGGGTAGGTGTCTCTTCTTTTCTTGAATTTATTGTTTGGAGAAAATCAAAAGCGATTACTTTTCAGCATGGGTGGACGATTGCATGGTCAATTAGTGTATATATGAAAATGTATACATTTAGTTATCTTCTTACTCATAAGCCACGCTTTGTTTTGAATGCTTCTCTTCTCTCGCTCATTTGGTTTATCTATATTTTTAAACCGCCTTTTAGCACAGGTTTTTTTGAAGGGCCAGTTTTGAAATATATAAAACGTTTTACATGTTCTAAATATAGAATTAAATCAATTGTGCTTAGATTGGAGAAATAAATTAACGTGAAGTGGGTTAACACAATACTATGTCATAAAAATGTCTTATGTATCACTGTTTGATGCAATGATGATGAAATATCAAATTGTGAAGAAAACAAAAGCTAGTTTAGTTTCAACAATTTTCTTTCATTAAGGATTGTTATTTCCTTACCATTTTTATCATTGGTATATGAAGACAAACAAAATGAAAGCGCTATCTATCATTTATCTCATGGAAATGAGTGCAAGAATTTGAACTGCCTTTTTTGAAAGAGTTTCATTTTCACGCTTTTTAATGTATGTATGAATACCCTAAACATAAAAATTTACAAAAAATCCTAAAAATCTATGGGGTATTATGTTAAAATAGTCTGCATGATACATAGTTTCGGTATTTTATTCCATATGCTTTTTTGAAATAGTGCTAAATGGTACATAGTATGTCAGTGAAGTGCAATTTAGTGATTAAATGGGCATCTAGATAGTAGTATTGGGGCAGCAGTGTAGCAGTGAGTGATAATATGTACGTTGACAAAGGTGTGAATGGCATGAAAAAAAAGAACAAGCAAAAGAAAAAGAACCATTTAACGTTTCGTTTAAATGTACTTTTTTTTGTTGTATTTCTATTGTTTTCTGGTTTGATTCTTCGGTTAGGATTTGTGCAAATTGTTGAAGGGGAAAGTTTTGTTAGTGAGCTTGCTTCCACAACGAATTCAACGGCTCGTATTGATGCGCCAAGAGGAGTTATGTACGACCGTTTTGGAAATGTTGTAGTAGATAATCAATTGGAGTTATCCGTAACCTATACAAATCCATCTAGAACGACAAAAGCGCAAACAATGCTTGATATCGCAAAAGATTTAGAACCGTTAATTGATATTGACACAGATCGAGTAATTGAACGTGATATTCGTGATTACATATTAATTAATATGACAGAAAAAGAGCGCTATGAGCTTGTTAGTCGAGAAGAAAGAAGTAAGTTAGAGAGCGCTTCCGAGGAGTATCAATTGGAGGTTGAATCGATTCCTCAAGAGCAAATTGATTCAATTTCAGAAAAGGATCTGCGTGTGTTAGCGATTTTCCGTGAGATGGCAAGAGGGTATGCAAACTCACCACAACGAATTAAACAACGGATTACTGAAGAAGAAGCACATGTAATCAGTGAGAATTTGGATCGTCTACCTGGAATTGATATTTTGAGAGACTCTAGTCGTTCTTATCCATACGGTGATGCATTTCGTAGCTTTTTTGGATCCACTAGTACAATTCCTCGTGAAAAGCTGGACTATTATTTATCAAGAGGATATGACCGTTCAGACTTAGTAGGGACAAGTTTTTTAGAAGCTCAATATGAGGAAGCATTACGTGGGAAAAAGGCAGTTGTGGAGAGTATAATGGAGAGACAAGGAAGTAAGACGATTGATAAAGAAGTAAAAGAACGTCTTGGACAACGAGGGAATGATCTTGTTTTAACAATTGATATGGAGCTTCAACAAAAGCTTGAGGACATTGTCGAATATGAAGTGCGTAAAACAGGCTATTCATATATTAAGGATCGTTCTGCATATGCGGTGTTGATGAACCCGCGTACGGGAGATATTTTAGCGATGGCTGGATTTACTGGTGAAGGGGAACTCCGAACTGATCATATTGGGAATGTGAACAATATGTATGAAATGGGATCGTCGGTAAAGGCAGCTTCAGTCTTAACTGGTTTTCAATCAGGTGTTGCACAACCCGGCACAAGTTTTAATGATAGACCGATTATTTTACCAAGTACGGAACCAAAAAAGTCATGGAGAACGTTCGGTTGGCTTGATGATCGACGTGCTCTTGAACAATCCTCAAACGTCTACATGTTTGAAATAGGAATGCGAATGGCTAATTGTCATTATACGGCTCCAAATACTCGATGTGGCTGGACTACTGGTTCCATCGATCGAGCTTATAACGAAGTTCGAAATAGCTTTAGTCAGTTTGGGCTAGGTACAGAAACAGGAATTGACTTACCATCTTATTCATCTGGGCTCATAGGCGGAAGTGAAATCCCAGGGAATTTACTGGATTTAATGATCGGACAGTATGATAACTATACTCCTCTCCAATTAGCTCAGTATATCGCAACAGTTGCTAATGATGGCTATCGAATGGAGCCAAGGTTAGTGCGTGAAATTAGAGAGCCATCAACGAATCCAAATGAACAAGGCGCGATCATTCAAAAGTTCGAACCGAAAATTTTAAATCGAGTCGATATGAGTGATGCGCATATTAACCGTGTTCAACAAGGGCTACGGGATGTAATGACACGTGGAACAGCAAGTGGAATGTTTGCCAACGCACCTTACCAACCTGCTGGAAAAACAGGAACAGCCGAGGTGACTGTAACGGTTGGTCAAGGGGAGAATCGTCGCTCAATAGCTGGAAATACGCAATCTTTGGTTGGTTATGCGCCGTATAACAATCCTGAAATTGCTTTTGCAGTTATCGTTCCAGATATCAAACTAGATAGCAGGGGTGGTAGAGCGGGAGTTGCTCAAGAAATTTCGAAAAAAGCGCTTGAAGCGTATTTTGATTTACAAGACGTACGGAATGGTCCTACGCCTGTTGATGAACCAATTTTAGAAGAAATCAATATAGATTAAATGGAAAGAGAGTCTCCAAGGTGACATACCATGTGAGACTCTCTTTAATTATAGTCGTATTTGTCAATCCCACTTACTCAGATACTTTGGTGTAAATTGCTCCATCTTTGTCAGCAGTTCATCTGGACAGTCGGAAATAATTAGCTGATCTAAGAACTCTGCCTTTAGAAAGCCTTCTGTTGTCATATGTTCTAAAAGAGATAGCAATTTATCATAAAAACCATTGGGATTAAAAACTCCAATCGGCTTATGATGGTAGCCAATCTGTTGCCATGTAAGAGCTTCGGCCAACTCTTCTATTGTTCCAATTCCTCCGGGGAGGGCGATGAACCCGTCTGCTAATTCATACATTTTCGCTTTTCTTTGATGCATGTCATCAACAATAATAAGATCAGTTAATTGAACATGTTGAACATTTTCATGAATTTTTTTCGGGATGACGCCTACAACTTCTCCATGCCTCTGTAACACATAGCGAGCAAGTTCACCCATTAAACCAGCGTTGCCACCACCGTAAACGAGATTAATCTTATTTGTTACGAGTGCTTGAGCAAATTGGTGAACTTCTTTCGTGTAGCTTGCATCATTTCCGAAACTTGACCCACAAAACACACAAATATTCTTAAACATCTTTTTCCCACCATTCTAGTAAATTCTCCATTATAAAATAGTAATCGAAAGGAACTGATTTGTAAATTGTGGTAAAAGTTTTAGTTATCTGAATTTTTCTTAGGTTGAATTTTCCTTTTGCATGAAATGAAAAAACGAAGGGGGAAAATGATTGTTTAAGTCGAATCTTAGGTTAATATATGGAATTTTATATAGGAGGAGAATGATGATAGAAAAAATTGTATCATTAAAAGATGTATTGTGGAAAAGAGATGGAAAGACAATTTTACATAATATTACGTGGGACGTATCCCTTCATGAACATTGGGTCATTTTAGGGTTGAATGGATCTGGAAAAACGTCGATATTAAATTTGCTGACAGGGTACCAATGGGTATCTCAAGGAGAAGTTCATGTCCTTGGTCAGAAGTTTGGCCAGACGAATATACCCGAACTTCGTAAATCAATTGGTTGGGTTAGTTCTGCTGTTGATGAAAGGTATGCAACACGGGGGCAAGACACAGCGCTTGAGGTTGTCTTAAGTGGGAAGCATGCATCAATTGGATTGTATGAAGAAATCACAGAAGTTGATATTCGACGTGCGAAACAGTTGCTTGTCAAGTTGAAAATCGAGAGGTTGACAGATCAACGGTTTGTGACACTATCACAAGGGCAAAAAAGAAGAGTCATTATCGCTCGAGCTTTAATGCCATCACCGAAAATTCTTATTTTAGATGAACCTTGCAATGGGTTGGATTTGTACTCAAGGGAACAGTTGCTAGAGACGATTCAACAGTTAGCCACAGCGAAGGAGGGACCGACACTTCTATATGTAACTCATCATATTGAAGAAATGGTGCCTGCGATTTCACATGCTCTTTTGCTAAACAGCGGGACGATCGTTGCGAAAGGAGATAAGCATTCAACGTTAACCGAAAAGAATTTAGAACAGACGTATCAACTTCCTGTTTCCATCGACTGGAAGGATGAACGACTATGGGTGAGTATCAAGTCAAGCGAATCCGCTGCACTAGATCAGTAGATGATAGAGATCTAACTTTACAAGAAAAATGAGCAATGGGGGGATATCCATTGCTCAAATTGCTTTTCTTAACATGGTTTAGTTGAACTCTGGTAATGTCTCGTAGGCCATTTTTTTTATGATTTCTTCATGCTGTGGATAGTCTTTTAGAAGTTCCTTCTGTGTAAAGAGCTCGAAGTCTTCATATTCAAAGCCTGGTGACACCATACATCCTACAAGTGAAAACGTGCCTTGCCCAGATAATGAAGATCCGAAGATCGCATTTTTAGGAACCAATACTTGTGGAACCTCTCCTTTATCGAGGTTTAATCCAAGACGTGCTTCTTCATACTCTCCATTTTCATGTATGATATGAACTGATAGTGAGCTACCTGCATGAAAATACCAAAGTTCATCTGACTGTAAACGATGAAAGTGTGAAACATCACCGGTACGCAACAAAAAGTAAATGCTTGTATATAGCATTCTCGCTTTACTTTGAATTTCCTCGTCTGATCTAAAAGACCGCTTAAAAAAGCCCCCCTCTGGATGAGCCTCCAAATTAAGATGCTGAATCCAATAATCAGCTTGATTTTGATTCATAATAAACCCTCATTTCTCATATGTACTCTCTTCAGTAAACCAAAAGGAAACAAAAGAATCAATAAGGAAGCTAATGGAATGACTTTTTTTCTCTTTTGACATCTCCTTGACATATTTATGCTATTATACTAACAACTGTAATCACGAAGACAAATAATAGAAAAAAGATGCAAAGTTCTAACTGAAGTTAGCCCATAGTTCATAAAAATAATAAATTTCTACTAAGGCACTGTTTTTGTCCTGTCCTTTTATTGATCCTTCAATTCGAGAGAGGAGGCCACTTATTTCGTACATGGTTTCCCTTTCAACACTGTATTGAATTCGCTTTGATATAATATTCCATGCAGTTTTAGCGTTTGCATGTTCACGCTGTGCCTCGTCCCAGTGATTTTCTTTGACATGAGATTCAATATTTTGCATGAATTTTTCTAGCTGGTCATCGTCGTTCATAGGTTCTTTCAGCCAACTGCCACTAATCATTAAGGTGAAAGTTAGTAGGATGAACGAGATAGGAATTGTATAAAAGAGTATTTTTCTCAAAGCGTATTCACGTTCCTTTGTTAAAATCGAATTTGTTAGTAGGGCCCTTCATAGTCACTGATGTCATTGGTATTTGAGACATGATCTTCCACTGGATCTACATAAAGTGAATCATTCGGTAAGATAGCAGCATAGGAAACTTTTGCTAAGTCATCAAATCCTTTCTTGTTGAGTTGTGCTTGTACCCAGGTGAGATCTTTGCCACGTTGTTGGATATTTTGTTGTAATATGACTCCGTCGACGATAATTTCAGTTGTTAATTTGGCACGGGTAATGGGGATATGTAAATCTTTTTTTTGTACGTATTGAAATTCGCTTTTTCGTAGAACAGATAATGTTCCGTCTGGCTCTAATAACGCAACCTCGACTTCAGTAGGATCAAAGGTGCTTTTGCTACGCAGTTGAACCATTAGTTCATCTCTTGTAACGCGGGTTTTCTTTAAGTTGTTCTCTAATATTTTCCCATCTTCAATAACGGTAACAGGTTCTCCATCAATGACCTTTGATAAATAACGATATTTTATATTGATGTATTGTAGGATCAAAGTGAAAGCGATGAAAACAGTTAGGGCAATCCAATGGGTTAACGCTTTTGAAGAAACATCCGTGGCCATTGTTCCAGCAATGGAACCAATCGTAATGCCATTGATATAGTCAAACATAGTCAGGTTTCCAATTTGTTGCTTTCCAATTAACCGAGCATAGATGAGAAGGGTGAAAAATGTTATGATTGCTCTCACGATTACTACAAGTGCCTCGTTCATTTGATCCCCCAAGTAGTGTTTGTATTAATGTAATTATTTCCATATTAGCTTTTATTATGTAGCTTTTTATTTTTTGGGAGGATCCTTACAAAAAAGAAAAGCAAAAAGCGTCTGTGAATTAACAGTGTGTTAATTCTTAGAAGTGTGAACTGCTTAATTGTTGCTCGGACATCTATGGTTCTAGTATGTTATGTGAGATTTAAAGGGAGCTATGCAACTATGAGAAAGGCAATTCGTTCCAAGCACGAATTAACAAGTCGTACTATTGCCTTGCTACCGATTTTAAGCAGTCAATTGCGATGGTTCTAATTTCTTCGCTCATTTTTAATTTGAGCTTTTTTGATGACCAATCAAATTTATCGACAGTACCAACAAGGTTGTGTAGAATTCCATCTTCCCAATAGGTTACGTGCACATTGAGCTCATGCTTCAGTGAATCCATGACAATGATGCCGATTTCTTCGAGCTCCTGTTCATCTAATTGGGGTTTCTTGACCTTCTTTAATTGTTGTTTCCTATCTAGTAGTGCTTCTTTGTGCTCAGGCAAAAACATTCTGCTGCTTTCCCAAAGAAGATTTCCACGCTGTAAATGTTGACTCATTTATAATGCCCTCCTATCTTTTGTGCGCGTTCAAAGGCTTGGCCTGCCTTTGTTAACGAGGAAGCTCGAATAAGCGCCGTTGTGCCATACCTTTCTTTAATTCCATCCATTACATAGCCAAGGTCTACTTTTTTATTTCGGGCTGTGTCAAATAAACTAAGCTGCAGTTCATTATCATGACATAGTTTAGTAAGGCTAACACTGAGTTTTCTAATTGGATTTTGATCCCAAAATTGAAGAAAGAGCCCCTCAGCCAGGCGAAAAACATCCATTACGTAGTTGGTTGGTTCATATAATGTCGCTTGTCGATGGAAGCCAGTTTTTATTTCATAACTTGCCCCGCTTACACTAACGGTTACGGTTTGCCCCATGACCTTGGACTTGCGCGCCCTCATACAAACTTCTTCACATAGTTCAAGAAGAACGACGCGAATTTCAGCCAGGCTTATGTAATCACGTGGGAGTGTCATCCCGTGACCGATTGCTTTTTGACCATCGTGAGAAGCCGTCGTGACCGGCGATAAATCGTCTCCATTAGCCGTCATCCAAAGAACATGACCGTTAATGCCCCATTGATCTTTTAGACGTGGAAGAGGAACAGCTGCTAATTGTCCGATTGTACGAATTCCCATATTCCGTAAGTGGCTAGCCATTCTTCCGCCTACTCCAAACATCTTCTCAACAGGGAGTTGCCATAAGGTCTGTTCAAGTTCCTCTTTTTTTAACCAAAAGATTCCTGTTTTGTTTTTCTTTGAAAAGTTGTCACAAGCCATCTTCGCTAAAACTTTATTTTCTCCAATCCCAATCCTTGCTCGAACTTTTGTGCTTCTCCAAATCTCTTGTTGAATTTTTTTGGCTATTTCAAGTGGTGGACCAAATAACATTTGACTGCCTGTCACATCAATGAATTGTTCATCAATTGAATAAGGCTCGACTAAGTCGGTATACTCTTCTAAAATATTGGTAATCTCGACTGAAGTCGTAATATAGTCTTGCATTTTAGGAGGAACGACAACTAAATCAAGACATTTTTGCTCAGCTTCCCATAAACGTTCGCCGTTTTTTATACCACTTTTTTTCGCAAGAGGACAGGCAGCTAAAATAACACCTGAACGCCTTTTTGGATCTCCAGATACAACGAGTGGTTTATGTTGTAAATGAGGGGATCTTGCTTTTTCGATGGAAGCATAAAAAGATTGCATATCGACAAGGAAGATTGTTTTCATCGAACTTCACACTCCAGATAAGAACAAATGTTTGTGTTATTATTATATGCGAAAGTACGTTCTCTATTCAACATACATTTTGTGGAAAAGATGTTTGGTCAGGGTAGTAGAAAGAAGAAGCTAAGAAACTTGACTGTTTTTCCTTATCGGGATAAAAATGTGAGCAAGGAATGCTAAGTTAAAGAGAGAGTCATAAAATATACTAAGAGAGCAAGGTAAAGTGTTACGTAAAAATGAGGGAGGTATTACTAATGCGTAAAAGTCCATGAATTGTTACCCGTGAAGTTGTGTACAACTTCAAAGAGAAAGATGTTCTGACAAATGTGAAACACCGTGATGAAAAAGGGGTTGTTCTCACATTTGATGATGGTCCGAGCAAATATTTAGACAGGTTTCTTGATGTTTTAGCAAAAGAAGAAGTAGGAGCAGTCTTTTTTTGGCAATCACGTTTGCTTCATCATAAGAGATCGTGGAAGCGAGTATTAGAAGAGGGGCATGTTATAGGAACACACGCCCATAGTCACCCAAACCTTGTTAAGCTAGACTACAATGAACAAATGAAAGAAATCAATACAAGTAAAAAAATAATAGAAGACATCACGGGGCAACAGGTCCGCTATCTTCGACCGCCATTTGGACAGTATAACAAGGATACAATAACAGTCGCATCAAAATTGAAGGTAGAAATGGTTATGTGGGAAATTTCCTCATTTGATTGGGAGTTAAAACATCATCCTAACAAAATAGTTGAGAATGTCACAAGTCATGTTCAAGAAGGTTCGATTGTTCTTCTTCATGAACTTGAACAAACGCTTCATGCCTTGCCAACATTAATTAAAAAGATCAAAGAGAAGGGGTTCCAGTTCCAGACACTATAAAATGAAAAAGAGAAACATCAAGTAGCAAGAGGCTTAAAACATCGAATTAGTATGAAATCGTATAACGACACGGTATCTCTTAAATAATCCTCCTTAATTTGGAAAAGCTAACAAGTAACCATAAGCTAGGAGGAGGGACTTGATGTTAAATAGAAGAACAACTTTCTTAATTTTGTTCCTTTTTACCCTTCCAATGTACAATTTTAGTGCATATGCGCAAGAGTTGAAATTGCCAGAAGCACCTATTTTTATAGATCAACAATCATTTGAAACAAGATATATTATGAAAGGTGGGAATATACTTGTTCCTGCATTATTTCTAAAGCATACAGGGGTAAGAGTCGATTGGAATAAGTCGTTTCGCTCCGTTGTCTTTCGTTATAAAGATAGGCAAATTGCCTTGCCCGTAGGGAAAAGCTATTTTGACGACTATGGAAGTGCTACAGGAGTATGGAGGCGCTTACCTTTATCTACGAAAACAATACAATTTGATGGAGAAACGTTCGTCCCACTTATTGATGTTGTAAAAAAATTAGGGATGCAGGTATCGTATGAAGGAGAACGAACGTTTATAACAACAAATATCGACTCTCCAAAGGGTGCAATCTACAAAGGGGATTCAACTAAGAAACAAGTTGCACTAACATTTGACGATGGTCCAGATGATTACTATACCCCACAAATATTAGAAATATTGAAGGAGAAAGCTGTGCCAGCAACATTCTTTGTCGTCGGCAAAGAAGCGGAAGCGTTTCCGTATATGACGAGAAAAATTGTAAATGATGGCCATGGAATTGCCAATCATACATGGGGGCATCCTGTCCTTCCTCAAGTAACAACATCTGAATTAGTAGAAGAGATTCAATCAACACAACAAGTACTGCTTGAAACTGTTGGACGTGTGCCAGATTTAATTCGACCTCCATATGGTGCGGTTACGAAGTCAGATTTGCTAGTACTCAATGAAATGGGCTTAAGGGTGATCAAATGGTCAGTGGATACGATTGATTGGAGCGGGCAATCTGGAGACGAAATTTTAAATATTGTTCGCCGAGAGATTTCTCCTGGTGGAATTATTCTTCAGCATAACTTTCAAACAGATGAACGTCTACTAGACGGCACAATAGAAGCATTGCCGATAATTATTGATGAATTGCAGGGACGGGGATATCAGTTTGTTACAGTGCAAACACTATTAGAAAATCAGGAAAACTGAATGAACTTAGTAGAGAAGCCACGACCATAAAGATCCTCGAGGAAACGGAATTTCTCCGCTTGTTTAGCCTGCTATGAGATAACTCATAGCAGGCTAAAACGAAGCCACTGAAAAACTTACGTTTTTTTCAATTGAGCATAAAAAAAGGAGACCTCCATTCTATTTTGAATGGCAAGTCGCCTTTTTTGTTTTAATAATCTGGTATCTTCTTCACAAT
>NZ_JAXBLX010000017.1:0-98942 GCF_037027555.1 Halalkalibacter kiskunsagensis
CCCTATTCAATATAGGAATCATCTTCTAGTTGCTTAATCTCTTTTTTTATTGTGTCCTTGACATAGGTGCCAGTTTATTTTGGACAGCCTCTTTCTTAATGAACAGCTTTTTGTTTATTAAAATAAACCAATTGAACTTAAGAAAACTAGGAAAATAGCAATTGGTGCTAAAAAGCGTAATAAGAATAACCAAAGATGACCTAATGTTGTATCTCCGAAATCAGACTCACGTAATGCATCTGCTTTCTTCCATCCCCAGCCCATAAATAGAGCGATAACAAGACCACCTAGTGGTAGGAAGATATTTGAGGCAATAAAGTCAAATGAATCAAGAATGTCACGTTCTCCAATAATTTGAATATGTGACAAAACTCCTTGCCCAAGTGATGAAGGAATTCCTAAAGCGAAAATGATTGAACCGACAATAATAGTTGCTTTTTTTCTAGACCATGAAAACTTTCGAATAAAATAAGCTACTGCAACTTCTAATAATGAAACAGCTGAAGAAAGAGCTGCAGCTGCAAGAAGGAAGAAGAAGAGCAACCCAAAGATTCCACCAAAGGCAATGCTATCAAATACGTCGGGCATGATCATGAAGACTAGGCCAGGACCAGAGCTTGGATCCATTCCTAATGCAAATACAGCAGGGAAAATCATAATACCTGCAATGATTGCAAAAAGTGTGTCTAGGCTGGCAACACTCAAGGCTGCACCAGGAAGGCGTTCCTTGTTTGAAAGGTAACTTCCGTAGGTGATAAGTGCCCCCATTCCTAAACTAAGGGAGAAAAAAGCTTGACCTAAAGCAGCTAAATAAATACTTGGATCAGCCAATGCACTCCAGTCAGGAGTAAATAAGAATGCTAATCCTTCTTGTGCTCCTCCAAGAGTTAAACTATAAACAGATAATGCAATAAGTAAGATACCTAATAATGGCATTAAGATTTTGTTTGAGCGCTCAATTCCCTTTTTAACTCCAACAAAGACAATTCCAACGGTTAGTGCCATAAATAATAATTGCCAGAAAAGCGGTTGAACAGGATTTGTAATAAATGAAACGAAGAAGCCATCATATCCATCTGCAGGTCTTGTCCACAGTCCACCTGTTAAGTAATTGACGAAATAGTAAGAAATCCACCCAGCTATTACGCCGTAAAAAGATAAAATTATAAAAGCAGCTCCAACCCCTAATAAACCGGCTATTTTCCATGGTTTACCCGGTGCTAGTTTTTCAAAAGAACCAACCGCATCACTTTGCGCTTTTCGCCCTATTGTAAATTCTGCCATAATAATCGGAATACCGATTAATAAAATAAATGCGAGATAAATAAGTAGGAAGGCAGCTCCACCATTTTCTCCTGTAACATATGAAAAGCGCCATACGTTTCCTAAACCTACAGCTGAGCCCATTGCAGCTAAAATAAATCCTAGCCTAGATGCCCACTGTTCACGTCCTGTTTCGTGCTTTAGTGACACAACGTGTTCCTCCTTTAAAAAAGTAAAATGTTTTGTGGATATACTATATCACACTAAATTAAAAATGAATAGTAAATTTTCTGACAATGCAGTTGGATTATTAAAGGGAGCAAAAAACAGGCTGACTCTTAAGCTTCGAGTCAACCTACATATTATGAAGTCGTCGAATCCGTTCTTGTGGATTCGGGTGCGTGGAAAAAAGGTTTGCTGCTTTCTTTTTTAGTGGGTCTGCAAAATAAAGAGGGGCAGCCGTACTGGATGCTTCACGTACAGGGGTGTCTATTCCTGTTATGGTTTGCAGGGCAGAAGCAAGAGCATAAGGATTCCTTGTAAGTTCAATCGCACTTGCATCAGCTAAAAATTCTCGGTTCCGAGAAATGGCTAAACGTATGAGTGTTGCAACAAATGGAGCAAGAACTAGAAGCAATAAAGCGACAATTAACATCGCTGGATGTTGCTTTTGATTGCGATTTCTCCGAGAAAAAAGCATCATTCTTGCGCCTAAGTCACTAAGTATCGCAACGGCTGAGACAAGAGCAACGGCAATTGTTGCTAAACGGATGTCGAAGTTGCGAATATGTGCAACTTCATGAGCCAATACCCCTTCTATTTCTTCGCGATTCAGTCGGCTCATTAAACCAGTTGTGACGGCAACAGCACCTTTTTGGGGAGATGTTCCCGTAGCGAATGCATTTGGGCTATGATCTTGAATGATGAAGATCTTTGGCATCGGGATACGGGCTGCCATAGCAAGGTTTTCAACAGTATGCCACAAAAAAGGGGCATCCTTTTTTGATGTTACTTCCTTTGCAAGATTCATTTTCATCACGACATTTGTACTCGATGTAAGCATTACAATAGTATAGACACCGCCAATGATAGCAGCAAGTATCATCCCACTATAATAATTTCCCGATGTAAGGTAGGTGAGAGCGGCCCCAACAGCTAAGACAAATAGGATAAAACCTGTAACGATGAACAGGGTGTTACGCTTGTTTCGTTCGATTTGTTTATAGAGAATCATTAAAATATCCTCATTTCGTTAAAACTGTACTTTCACATTTTCACGTTCTTCTGCTGGAATTTCTAACATATCTCGTCTTGTGAAATTATGGACAGAAGCGACAATATTGGTTGGGATTGACTGAATTTTTGTATTGTATTCCATGACCGTTTTGTTATAGAGCTGACGTGCGTAGGCAATTTTGTTTTCTGTTCCAGAAAGTTCCTCTTGGAGTATGTTAAAATTATTGCTTGCTTTTAAGTCTGGATAGGCTTCCCGCAGAGCGAATAATTGACGCAATGCTCCTGATAATTCATTATTTGCTTCAATTTGTTCTTGACGGCTGTTTCCAGGAGCTGTAATTTGGTTTCGGAGTTCAACGACTTTAGCAAGTGTTTCTTGTTCATGTTTGGCATAGCCTTTCACTGTCTCGACAAGGTTGGGAATTAAGTCGAAGCGTCGTTTCAGTTGGACATCAATTTGAGCCCATGATTCTTCAACCAAATTCCGATATTTTATAAGACTATTGTAACTAGCAATCCAAAATAAAATAAGGACAACGATTAATCCAATTGCGATCAGAAATCCCATATTTGATCTCCTTTCAAGTGTGGTCTGTTGTATATACGTAATTTGAATTGCAGAAGTTTCAATCTAGGATAGTATTTACAGAATATTTATGTTTTATTGGACCTAGAAGTTGAAAGAAAAGTGAATGCCAATAACTAGTGAATTATAGAGATCGATCATCGTATGATAATTTTGTTATACTGATGAAAAAAATGAATTGGAGTGGTGACATGCTTACCATTATTAAGCAACCTGAGGTGTATTCACCCGATTATAAGGGAAAGAAAGATATATTAATTGCCGGAGAAAAAATCATTGCAATCGAAGAATATATTGATTGTTCTTCATTATCGATAGATGTGCATGTTGTCGATGGGAAGAATAAGTTGGTTGTTCCCGGCTTTATTGATAGCCATGTTCATATTATTGGTGGGGGTGGGGAAGGCAGTTATAAAACACGTACGCCTGAACTAATGCTTAGTCAAGCAACCTTAGCTGGAGTAACGACAATTGTTGGCGTAATTGGTACAGATGGGACGAGTCGAACAATGCCAGATCTCATTGCAAAGGCAAAAGGGTTAAACGAGGAAGGTATTACGTGTTATGTACATACTGGATCTTATCAAGTTCCAATCAAATCGATGACTGGATCGATTCAAAGTGACTTTATGCTGATCGAACAAATTATTGGAGTTGGTGAGGTGGCTATTAGTGACCATCGTTCTTCTCAACCGACTGTGGACGAATTGAGTAGGATTGCAGCAGAAGCGAGAGTCGGAGGAATGCTGTCAGGAAAAGCTGGAATTGTCAACGTGCATGTTGGAGATAGTCAAGATAAATTAACGCTTCTTGAAAAAGTGATTGATTCAACAGACATTCCGATTACTCAATTTATCCCTACGCATATGAATCGAACTATTGATTTATTTAACGCTGGAATCAAGTATGCTAAAAAGGGTGGGTATCTAGACTTTACAACAAGTACGATTCCAAAGTTTTTGGATGAAGGAGAAATAAAATGTAGTAAAGCATTGAAAGTTCTATTGGAAAAAGGGATTTCCCTTCAACAAATTACATTCACATCCGACGCACAAGGGAGCTTACCGGCATTTGATGATCAAGGGAAATTTATCGGCTTACAAATTGGCGATATGAAGTCTCTATTCAGTGAGGTCCGGGATGCGGTTCTGCAGGAAGAAGTTTCATTAGAACAAGCTTTACATGTAATAACGAAAAGTCCAGCCAATGCACTGAAACTAAACGGAAAGGGAGAGCTGAAAATTGGGAATGATGCTGATCTCGTTTTATTATCTCAGGACCTCGAGATTGAGACTGTGGTTTCCAGAGGACAAGTAATGGTTGAAGGTGGAACGGCTGTGGTAAAGGGGACATTTGAATAAAGACATAGAGTCTTCGCTGAAAAATTAAAGTGTGAGTTTCGGTCATAAAGATAATAAATCGCAATAGCAGAGAGTGACGTCATTTAGATCCTTAGTGAGAGAAGAATAATTTCTCAAGTAGGGATAAAGGTATACGTCACTCTTTTGTATGTTTGGGGTAAACATCATAATGAATCATTCGTACTATTATTTGGCAACGCTTACATTATTGTCATGTCATACATGAAACCAACGTATAGTAGGATTAGGTACATTGAAGTGAGCGGTCGCTCATGATAATCGAAGGGGGAAAGTGCATGAATTTCGAGTTAACAAAGGAACAGAGGATCGTTCAGGATATGGTTCGAAATTTTGCTCGAAGTGAAATAGCCCCACATGCTGCAAGCTGGGATAAAACGTCAACATTTCCTAAAGACGTTTTTATAAAGATGGGAGAGTTAGGTTTATTAGGTTTGCCTTTTCCTGAAGAGTACGGGGGGGCTGGGGCTGATACAATTACGTATGCAATCGCTGTTGAAGAGATCGGAAAAGCATGTGGAGGGACTGGGCTTAGTTATGCTGCTGCAGTATCACTTGGCGCGAGTCCAATCTATTATTTCGGTACAGAAGAGCAAAAACAAACTTATTTAGTACCACTTGCCAAAGGAGAAACGCTTGGATCCTTTGGTTTAACCGAACCGAACGCCGGATCAGATGCAGGGGGAACAAAAACGACAGCAATAGAAGAAGGCAATGATTATGTGATTAATGGTGAAAAGTGTTGGATTACAAATGCTGGCTATGCCAAATGTGTCATTGTAACAGCTGTTACAGGAATAACTGACAAAGGGAAAAAGAAAATATCAGCTTTTATTGTACCAACTGAGACAGAAGGTTTTCATATACGTTGTAATTACGAAAAAATGGGTGTGCGTGCTTCAAACACATGTGAATTAGTTCTGGATCAAGTAAGGGTCCCAAAAAAGAATTTATTAGGTGATGCCAATAAAGGATTTCATCAATTTCTCTATACATTAGATGGAGGCAGAATTTCCATTGCTGCTTTAGCTGTAGGGATCGCACAAGCAGCATTTGATAGAGCACTCGTATATGCAAAAGAGAGAAAGCAATTTGGGAAAAGTCTTTCGTCGTTTCAAGCTATTCAATTTAAACTTGCAGATATGGCGATGGAGATTGAGTTAGCTCGTAATATGGTGTTCAAAGCAGCATGGCTAAAAGACGAGCGAAAGCCATTTTCAAAAGAGGCAGCATTTGCGAAACTGTTTGCGTCAGAAACTGCTTCGAAAGTTTGCAATGAAGCCCTACAGATTCACGGCGGCTACGGGTATATGCGCGAGTATGAAGTAGAGCGTATGCTGCGCGATGCAAAGCTTTTAGAAATTGGAGAAGGAACTTCGGAGATACAGCGACTTGTCATTGCTAGAAAGTTAGGGTGTGTGTAAAGGGAGGTGGCTTAAATGTTTCGTCGAGTATTAATTGCCAATCGTGGCGAGATTGCTTTACGTATCATTCGAACATGTCAACAACTTGGAGTTACTACAATTGCTGTTTATTCAGACGCAGATAAAGATGCGCTTCATGTAAAAAGGGCTGATGAGGCATATCATATAGGTCCATCTAACGTACAGGAAAGCTATGTCAATATGGAAAAGATTATCGAGGTAGCAAAACAACACTATGCAGATGCCATTCATCCAGGTTATGGATTGTTATCTGAAAATGCTCACTTTGCAAGAAGATGTAACGAAGACGGTATAACGTTTATTGGCCCAAGTCCAGAGCTAATTGAACTAATGGGTGAGAAAGTAAAAGCACGAATAGCCATGAAAAAAGCAGGTTTTCCTGTAATACCAGGTATGGACACAGTTACGGAAAATGTTGAAGCGGTAGCTCAAGCAGCAAAGAAGATCTCCTATCCCGTAATGTTGAAAGCCTCAGCGGGAGGAGGGGGGATTGGAATGCAACTCGTTACCAATGAGGAGCAGCTAAGAAAAGCATTTTCAGCTAATCAAAAACGAGCAAAGATGTTTTTTGGAAATGGAGACATGTTTGTCGAGAAAGTCATTGAGCGCGCAAGGCATATTGAAATTCAAATCCTTGCAGATCATTACGGCAATACGATCCATCTCTGGGAAAGAGATTGCTCAGTGCAGAGAAGACATCAAAAGGTGATAGAGGAGTCCCCATCCCCTTTTCTAGATGAAACAATAAGTCAACAGATTGGTGAACTTGCTGTCAAAGCCGCAAAAGAACTTAGATATACAAATGCCGGTACAATTGAGTGCTTAGTGGATGAAAATCAGCAAATTTATTTTTTAGAAATGAACACACGTTTACAAGTGGAACACCCTGTAACAGAAGAAGTAATAGGGATTGATTTAGTTAAAGAGCAACTACGCATTTCAGCTGGAGAAAAATTGCTTCTTACACAACCACAAATTAAACGAGACGGTCATGCCATTGAAGTTAGAATTTATGCAGAGGATCCAAAAACCTTTTTACCTTCACCAGGTACTATTAGCAAATTAGAGCAACCTGACGGAAAATTTGTTCGTCATGAATGCTCGATCGAAGAAGGCAGTGTGGTTACTCCTTTTTATGATCCGATGATAGCGAAGGTGATTGTAAAAGGAAAAACAAGATCTGAGGCTATTGAAAAAATGGTAAATGCTTTAGGACAGTATCATATAGAAGGAATAAAAACGAACATTCCGATGCTTCATGAAGTACTTACACATCCAAATTTTCAAAAAGGAAAAGTGACAACGTCATTTGTGTCAGATTATTTAAATAAAGGATGATCATTATGCAAAACATTAAAACAACAATGGCTGGTAATGTATGGAAAATGTTAGTTTCTGTTGGAGATACAGTAATAAAAGGTCAGGAAATTGCGATTTTAGAGTCAATGAAGATGGAAATTCCGATTGAATCAACTGTAAGTGGAACGGTTCGTAATGTAGTGAGAGCTGAGGGGGACTTTGTTGACGAAGGGGAAGTTCTAGTTGAGCTAGATGATTAGACTCTAAGCGTTAGGAAGTGAAGAGTTGAATAAAGAAATTGACGTACGCATTTGCGAAGTAGGTCCAAGAGATGGGTTACAAAATGAACAAACACCGATTGATACGGCAAAAAAAGTAGCTTGGATTAATCAGCTAGTCGATACAGGATTAACATATATTGAACTGACCTCGTTTGTACATCCAAAATGGATTCCGGCTCTGAGTGATGCGCGTGAAGTGGTACGAGGAGTTAAGAGAAAACAAAATGTCACATTTGGAGCACTTGTTCCAAATGAACGAGGTCTTGAGAGAGCGTTAGAAGCAGGGGTTGATGAAATTGCTATTTTTTTATCTGCAAGTGAAACACATAACCGTAAGAATCTAAACCAATCAATTGATCAAACTTATACAACTTTACTAAAGGTCATAAATGAAGCTAAAAATGCCGGAAAGTCAATTAGAGGTTATATTTCCATGGTCTTTGGTTGCCCATTTGAAGGTCAGATCCATATTAATCAAGTTTCTTCTATTTCATATCGCTTAATGGAGATGGGGGTGAATGAGATATCGCTCGGGGATACGATTGGGATTGCGACTCCGAATCAAGTAGAAGACGTATTGAGACATGTTTCGAAACAAGTTCCACTAACAAACATTGCCCTTCATCCACACGACACAAGTGGTACAGCATTAGTTAATACGTTTGCTGCCTATAAAGTAGGCGTACGGGCGTTTGATGGATCTGTAGGGGGACTAGGGGGCTGTCCTTATGCACCTGGAGCAGCTGGGAACGTGGCAACTGAAGATATGGTTTTCATGTTTGAAGGGATGGGCGTAAAAACAGGCGTTCAGTTAGAAAAAGTGATTCAATGTGCTCAGTGGATTCAAAGTATAGTAAAAAGGAATTTACCAAGTCACCGTTTACAAATGGCTTTAGCTCATCAAAATAAAGGAGGTGTCAAATGAAGTCGCTACTAATTGAACAAAAAGGAAAAGGCGTTATTTTGGCAACTCTAAACCGTCCAGATCAGGCAAATGCTCTGTCATTGCAATTATTAAGAGAGCTAAATGATTTTCTATCAAGTATTGAAAATGCAACGAATGTAAGGGTTGTTATATTTACTGGGGCAAGCGATCGAGTATTTTGTGCAGGGGCAGATTTGAAGGAACGTAATGAGATGGATGAAAAAGAGGTTAGGTTTGCCGTTCAGAAAATAAGGATGACAATAAATAGGGTAGCTGCATTGAAAATCCCGACTATTGCAGCAATGAACGGAAGTGCGTTAGGTGGTGGACTCGAGCTGGCTTTAGCATGTGATTTACGAATTGGCTGTTCAACTGCTGATTATGGACTCCCGGAAACCTCTCTTGCCATTATTCCTGGGGCGGGAGGGACACAACGTCTATCTCGACTAATTGGAACGGGAAAAGCGAAAGAAATGATTTATACCGCTTCAAGAATATCAGGAACTGAAGCAAAGGAAGTTAAATTAGTGGAACATGTTGAAACGCAAGATGGTGTATTAAAGAAAGCCTTTGAATTAGCTGATTTAATAGCAAATAATGGGCCAATTGCGATTCGTCAAGCAAAGTATGCAATTGATTTAGGATTGGAAGTGGATATGCAAACAGCTCTTACAATAGAAAGAAATGCATATGAAAAAATAATCTCGACTAGAGATCGACAAGAAGGATTACTTGCCTTTCATGAAAAAAGAAAACCGACTTACAAAGGGGAATAGGAGGGAGAATTATGTCCTCTCGTAAAAAGTGGCAAGACAAGGTTGATTTGATTAAACAAGGTGGAGCTAGTAAGTACCATAAACTGAATGAATCAAAAGGGAAGTTATTTGTTCGTGAGCGCCTTGAGTTGTTATTTGATAAAGGCACAGAGGTTGAAGATGGCTTTTTTGCTAATGCATCAGTAGAAGGATTGCCCGCAGACGGTGTCGTGACTGGGATTGGGAAAATCAATGGGCAAACGGTTTGTGTGATGGCAAACGATTCCACTGTAAAAGCAGGTTCGTGGGGGGCGAGAACGGTTGAAAAGATCATTCGCATTCAAGAAACGGCCCAAAAGCTCCATGTTCCAATCCTTTATTTAGTCGATTCTGCAGGAGCTCGTATTACAGATCAAGTAGAGATGTTTCCTGGCAGAAGAGGAGCGGGACGGATTTTTTATAATCAAGTAAAACTTTCTGGCCACGTACCGCAATTATGTTTATTATTTGGCCCTTCTGCAGCGGGTGGAGCTTACATTCCAGCTTTTTGTGATGCCGTTATTATGGTTGAAGGCAATGCTTCTATGTACCTCGGCTCACCTCGAATGGCAGAAATGGTCATAGGAGAGAAAGTGTCTCTTGAAGAAATGGGTGGAGCTCGTATGCATTGTTCCATCTCAGGATGTGGAGATATGTTAGCGAGTTCAGAACATGAAGCAATAACACTTGCAAGAAGTTATTTAAGTTATTTTCCAGCCAGTTATAAAGAAGTCCCTGCTTTTTGTGAAGCAAAAGAAGTAAAGGCTTTTGCTTCTACAATTGATGATCTGATCCCATCAAATCAAAATACCCCATTTAATATGTATGAGTTAATAGAGCGACTGATCGATGATGATACTTTTTTTGAAATAAAGAAATTATTTGCTCCAGAGCTCATTACGGGATTTGCTCGTATTGATGGCCGGACGATAGGAATAATCGCTAATCAACCAAAAGCAAAAGGAGGAGTTTTATTTCACGATTCTGCTGATAAGGCAGCTAAATTTATCAGTCTATGCGACGCATATCATATTCCACTTTTATTCTTAGCAGATATACCCGGCTTTATGATTGGCACAAAAGTTGAGCGAGCGGGCATCATTCGACATGGAGCAAAAATGATAGCTGCGATGTCAGAGGCAACTGTTCCCAAAATTTCAGTTATCGTGCGAAAAGCGTATGGAGCTGGTTTATATGCAATGGCTGGTCCAGCATTTGAACCGGATTGTTGTTTAGCTCTTCCACAAGCTCAAATAGCTGTTATGGGTCCAGAAGCTGCAGTAAATGCTGTTTATGCAAATAAAATAGCAGAACTTCCTCAAGAAGAGCGAGCATCATTTATTAAGCAAAAGCGTGAGGAGTACAAAGAAGATATTGATATTTATCGGTTAGCTTCTGAAATGGTTATAGATGGAATTGTTCATGGTGATGACCTTCGCGATGAATTAATCAAACGGTTCGAAGCATATTCATCAAAAGAGGTACGTTTTACCGAAAGAAAGCATCCCGTTTATCCTGTGTAAGAGGTAATTCAAAGGGGTGTTCTTTTTCTTTTTGAACAGCCTCGGAGCAATCAGAGGAGCTGCTGCAATTTAACCATTGAAAACATTTAGATGAACAGAGAGACAAAGGAAGATGTAAATAGAAAGGGGTGTCTAGATGTCATTAGAAAATATTTGGATTCCTTCTTCTAATTTTATTCAAAACACAAGGTTGTATAAATGGATGAAAAAGCTTGGATTTACTGAGTATGAACTTTTTTACAAGAAATCAATTGAAGATCAACAGTGGTTTTGGAAGGAAGCTGAGAAAGAATTAGCGATTCCTTGGAGAGAAAAGTATGAAAAAGTACTAGATGTATCCAAAGGAAACGAATGGCCCATTTGGTACAAAGGTGGCAAGCTAAATGTAATTGACCTTGCTCTAGACAGGTGGGTGAAAAATCCAAAAGATGCATCAAAACATGCGTTAATTTGGGAAGGGGAAGATGGTACTTGTCTCAGTTATTCCTTTTTGGAAATTGCTGGTGAAGTAAACAACTTTGCAGGGGGACTAAGAAGATTAGGAGTTGCCCGTGGTGACGTTATAGCCCTATATATGCCAATGATTCCTGAAACCGTTATTGCTATTTTGGCCATATCGAAAATAGGTGCCATATATACACCTATTTTTTCTGGCTATGGAACTGAAGCGATAACGACACGTATTGAAGCATCAAAAGCAAAATTAGTGATAACAGCAGATGGATACAAACGAAATGGAAAAGATATATTCATGAAAGACGAACTCGACAAAGCCCTCTTAGGCTGTCCAAGCGTCAATCAAGTAATTGTTGTGCAACGGTTAAATATAAAGGTGAATTGGGTTAAAACACGGGATCATTATTGGACAGAATGTATGGAAGGCAGTACTTTGGAAGCAACGGAAGTAATGGACAGCAATGAACCTCTACTGTTGATTTATACCTCAGGGACGACTGGACGACCTAAAGGTTGCGTGCATACGCATAGTGGCTTTCCAATTAAAGCGGCTTTGGATGCAGCTATTGGCATGAATGTGACACAAGGAGACATTCTTTTTTGGTATACTGACATGGGTTGGATGATGGGGCCTTTTTTAGTATATGGAGGATTACTTAATGGGGCTAGTATTGTTTTATACGAAGGAAGTCCTGAATTTCCGAACCCAGATCGTTTGTGGAAGCTCATAGACGGTCATTCTGTCACACATTTAGGGATCTCCCCTACATTAATTCGTTCTCTTATGAAGCATGATGCATCATGGGTCGATCATCATCAGTTAAATACATTACGAGTAATTGCTTCGACTGGAGAGCCTTGGAATGATGATTCTTGGCTTTGGCTATTTAAACAGATAGGAAAAGAAAGATTACCCATCTTTAATTACTCTGGGGGAACAGAAATAGCTGGAGGGATTTTAGGTAATATTTTGATTCGACCAATTACACCAAGTACGTTTAATGCTGCTCTCCCTGGTATGGCAGCACAAGTTTATGATGATAGTGGAAAAGCGGTGAGAGATACAGTAGGTGAGTTAGTATTAACGAAGCCATGGGTTGGTATGACCAGAGGCTTTTGGAATGAACCTGACCGGTATAAACAAGCATACTGGTCTAGGTGGTGTGATACGTGGGTTCATGGAGATTGGGCAGTTGTTGACCAACAAGGATTTTGGAAAATTACTGGAAGGTCAGATGATACATTATCAATCGCTGGGAAACGCATGGGACCTAGTGAAATGGAAACCGTTCTAGTGAGTCATCGCGCAGTACATGAAGCTGCTGTAATTGGCGTTCCTGATTCTATTAAGGGAGAAATGGCTATTTGTTTTGTCGTATTAGTAGAAACTGTACTTGAAAAAGAACAAATTCGGCAAGAGCTTGTTTCTTATGTTACAAAAAAGATGGGAAAAGCTTTAAAGCCAAAAAGAGTGCATATTATTAGTGACCTTCCAAAAACGAAAAATGGGAAAATAATGCGTAGAATCATAAAAGCTGCTTATTTGCAGAAACAGTTAGGTGATGTTTCAGCTATAGAAAATCAGAAGGTGTTACAAGATATTTTTAAACTACAATCAGAATAAACGATTTCTTCAGAAGGTATGTAAGGCTACTCAAAGTCTCCATACCTTTTTTTGCGTTTAATAAGCCAAGGGATTGTATTTGATAAAGAAACGTAGCTAAGGTTGGGTAATTTCCATAAATTACCCAACCGATATTGTACATAACAAAAGCGATATTAACCACACTATAAGTACACAAGGAGGTGAGACACAATGGCAAGTAACAACAACAGCAATTCAAACCAATTGCTTGTACCTGGTGTACAACAAGCACTTGACCAAATGAAGTATGAAATCGCTTCTGAATTCGGTGTTAACCTTGGAGCAGACTCTACATCCCGTGCAAACGGATCTGTAGGTGGAGAGATTACTAAGCGCCTTGTTCAAATGGCTGAACAACAAATGGGCGGAACACAACAATAATAATAATTATGGATTGAAGGGGTGAGTTCGCTCACCCCTTCTTTATATGCAAGGAGAAATCGTTATGGGTATGTGTCCAATATGTAATGGAATGGTTACTTTAGAGGTCACTTGTCATGTCTGTCAACAGAATTTAATAGATTATGGAAGAATAATGGATTATTACGAAAAATATGATGCTTACTTACCAATTGATCTAACAAAAATGAGCAATGGGATTACAAGTGATTTAAAAGATGAAAAATGTCCACATTTTTTAACGTGTGATCAATGCGGAAGCTCATCCGTATATTTAGTAGAAGAGCAGTAAACAGAGGTTATGTGCTTCTGAGGATCTGATGAAAAAGAAGCTGTCTCAGACTCTTATGGGACAGCTTCTTGAATGGGAACTATTTAGTAGCAGGAGGGTCTTCTTCCTCTAAATTCCCGCGTGATTCTTCGATAATGCCAGATTGCAGACCGTGTGTTGTACCACCGCCAAGACCTTCATTAATCATGCGATCAACATCAACGAATTTTTTATCGCGTCCTTCATAATTGGACTCTTTTGGTTTTGCCAATTTTACCACCCCTTTAGTCTTAGAGTGGCTATGTGGTTCGTAATTATTCACTTAGTGTTGCTCATAAACGTGATATAGCATGAGATCGTGTATATGTGGCTCTAATTTCTTCTTACTTTCAGCTGTTAATACCGATTGTCCCCATTTGATATGCCCATTCTTATAATATGTTCCTGTAATAAATTGTCCATCATGAAAGAACGAAAACGACCACTCTCGCAGCGAGAGATTGCTTTTCCACTGAAAATGAGCTAACATAATCATCCTCCTTGAATGATAGCGTTTTCCATTATCATATCATGATGTCGGGGCTGAAAGTTATGCTTCTTTTTCAGTGATATCGTTTGTATGCCAATGTCCGCCTCCGAACCAAAAGTGAATTTGGTCATTTTCTGCTTTTAAATAAGCAAAACAAACGAGTCCAGCTTGAAGGGCAAATTTAATTTTTTGCTTATCATCATAATGGATTTTTGTATAACAAACACCAAGTTCATTGATCAATGATGTAAATAAATTTATTTGAATTTGTGTTTGTGAATATTTAGGAGCGATAATAAAGGCTGAATTTGTTGTTCCATAATCAGATACAACAGCAACAGCAATAATTTTCCCTTCCCAAAGTGCTAATTGTATACTTGTTCCAGGTTGATGAAGATGGTGTTTTTTTAATTGAAACAGCCAAGAATAACAGGAATCCGCCATTGTTTTATCATAACGTTTTACAAAGTTTAAAATAGGTCTACGGTATTGCTCCCAGTGGCGACTTTTAAGTGAAATGATCTTCATTTAAGGACCTCCTTTGACTATTGAGGAAACCTCGACTTTACATGCAGATAATAGTGAAACTAGCGGGGGATTAGCGACGTATCGTATACTATGTGATAGATGCCTAAATGGTGAATCAGTAAAGGAGTGTTAGTCATTTGCAAACGATAATATTAATAGGGTTTATGGTTGCAATCGGCGCTGTAATAGGTGGGTTGACGAATTCATTAGCAATTAAAATGTTATTTAGACCATATAAGGAAATGAAAATAGGTTCTTGGCGTGTTCCTTTTACTCCTGGACTCATTCCAAAAAGACATGATGAACTAGCTAGTCAGCTAGGTAAAATGGTTGTTGATTATTTAGTGACAGCTGAAGGTCTAGGTAAGAAATTGAAAAGTACTCATTTTACTAAAGGTATGATATCTTGGCTGCAAATAGAAGTAAGAAATATGCTGACTAGTAATAAAAGTGCGGCTTTATTAATTGAGCAGCACTTTGGAATGAAAAATTCTAAGCAGCTACTTCTAACGAAAACAGAAGAGATTGTACGTAATGGGTATAAGCAATTTTTGAATGTAAATAAAGAGGCGACATTAGAGCAACTACTACCAGAATCGTTACAAAAAAATGTAGAAGCTCATTTACCCAATGTCACTACCTACATTCTTGAACGTGGACATGCATTTCTTCAAAGTCCTGAAGGGAAAGAGAAAGTAAGCATAATGGTGGATCGTTTTTTGCTTACAAAAGGAACATTAGGGAATATGGTATCAATGTTTCTAGGAAACGAACGGTTGGTCGACAAGGTTCAACCAGAGCTTGTGAAATTTTTAAAAGATCAAGGAACAAATGAGCTCTTGCATAATTTACTCCAACATGAATGGGAAAAGGTCAAACAAAAAAAGCTCACGGATGTAGAGAGCTACTTGAATGAAGAAGAGATTGTTTCATGTATTGTAAGAACTGCTGACACTAATATTCCATTTTACGAATGGTTAGAACAACCGATGAGTGAGTGGAGCAGTATCTATCAAAATAATATTGAAAATAACTTAATTCCAAAATTTGTGAATGTGCTAGTTGATCTGTTATCCAATCATTTAGACGTATTGCTAGAGAAATTTCACCTTGATGATATTGTTCGTGAACAAGTTCAGGCATTTTCAGTTGAACGTTTGGAAGAACTTGTTCTGTCGATTTCGAAGCGTGAATTTAAAATGATTACGTATCTTGGGGCAGTACTAGGTGGAATCATTGGTCTTATTCAAGGTTTTATTGTTACAATGATTGGGTAATAATCAAGTAAGGACTGTAAATTTGCTTTAAATTCGTGTGAACGGGTGAAATGACAAAGCGAACATGTTATAGTCGATAGGACTAATTTTTTAGGAGGATTTACATAATGTCAAATGTTTACGATAAGGCCCATGAATTAAAAAGCACGCTTGCAGAGAGTGAAGAATTTACAACTTTAAAATCGCTACATGCCCAAATCAATGCGGATGAAATTGCAAAGAGAATGCTTGATAATTTCCGCAAGCTTCAACTTGAGCTTCAGCAAAAGCAAATGCAAGGGGTTCAAATCACAGAAGAGGAAGCACAGCAAGCACAACAACAATTTGAACTTGTTCAACAGCATGAGTTAATTTCTAAATTAATGGAAGCTGAGCAACGACTAAGCGTTATTATTGGTGATGTGAATAAAATTATTACAGAGCCATTAGAGGAAATTTACGGAAATCCAGAACAATAATAGTAGAAAGGATTAGCACAAATTATGTGCTAATCCTTTTTTTATTTTGACACTTTTTTCTTAATGATCATCGTAATGTGGAGAACGAAGCCTGCTAAAAGGCCAATGCTGATTGAAGCAAGAGTAGTCATAAGTACAGCCTTAGAATCAGGTTGATGCAATTGAGAGAAAGATAATAACAAAAAAAAGACAATAGGTAGTAGATAATAAGACAAAACTTGTTTCATATAAATCCCCTTAACGAACAATATTTTTTACAAATAGCATTAAGGTAAGTATAAAAAACATTTGACAGCACGTCTAGGTTCTAAGAAACGAGCTGTTCTCATAATCTTATTTATAAAGAGCAAGCCTATTAGTGGGAAAGCTTATTAGGGACAACACGAAGAAGGGGGACTTACGACTATGACTTACAAATTGCTAGCCCTAAACATCGATGGAACTGTATTAAAGTCAAATGCGCGTATAAGTAAACAAACGAAGGATGCAATTGAATATGTGAAGGAAAAAGGGGTGTATGTGACTCTTGCCACATCAAGGCCATTTCCATCAGCAAAAAAAATAGCAAAAGCGTTAAAAGTTGACGGGTTTTTAATTTCTAGTGATGGGGCATTTATTGCCAACGATACAGATGAACCAATCTTTGTTAGACGTTTAAAAGAAGAAAAGGCATTACAAATTGTCGATATACTAGAGCGCTATGATTGTCACATCCGTGTGTTACATGAAGCATTTTCTATTGGAAATAAAGTAAGACAACGTAATCATTTAATTGCAAAAATGACGATTGGTGTTGGTGATCCTCTCTTTTATCCAATTTCTTTTGTTGATTCAGTATGTGAACGATTAATGGAAGAACCAATCGCTCCACCCAAAATCCAAGTTCAATTCTTTGATGCCCACGAGCAAAAGAAAGCTGTTAGACAATTAGATGACATAGTTACGGGCATTAATATGTTTGAATCAGCTCCTGGGCGTTTGGAAATTGTTGGCACTGGGGTTTCAAAAGCAAGAGGATTACAAACATTGGGACAATATTTAGGGGTAGCTTCAAATGAAATGGTTGCGATTGGTGCACAGGAAACCGATGTTGAGATGATTAACCAAGTTGGTTTGGGTGTTGCCATGGGCAATGCGACAGAGTCGGTAAAAAACGTTGCAGATTGGTTAACAAGATCTAATGAACAAAATGGTGTATCCTATATGATAAAAGAAGTATTTAGAAAACAACTAAGAGTCCAATTATAGCGGGAAGGAGCATAAGGTCAGGTAAAGCATCAGCCAGTTTGGTTGATGCTTTCTTTATCTAGGGTGGAAAGGTACATATAAAAAGGAATTATTTGTTTGAATATATATTTACTATTGGCTGGACAGAAGCAAAAAGGTGAGTAATTTAACTCGAAAACTATTATCTGATTAGGCTGTGAATCTATTTTCCTGTTGACTTGTCACAAGAAAAGAATAATATATTATAAGGTATAGCAATTTTTTGTAAAATATTGTTTTCTTTTTGAGAGGAGTTAGCAAAAATGGATAGAATCAAAGCTGAGCTTGTTCGGCTAAAATTTATAATGTTAGCAGTCTTTTTTTTATGTACAAAGACTTATATAATTTACAAAATGGGGTTTCGCATTCAGTCTGAAAATTTCTTACAAGAGTTTTTACTCATTATTAATCCTTTAAGTTCAACTGTTTTATTAATTGGACTTAGCCTGTTTTTGGGCGGAAAGTCAAGAAATATAATGGTAATAATAACAAGTTTACTCGCAACATGTATCTTGTACTTTAACCTTATATACTTCCGCTTTTTTAGTGACTTTCTTACTTGGCCAGTATTATTCCAAACAAGTAATGCTCAAGACTTACAAAGAAGTATCACGGAATTAATTAAATTTTCAGATGTCCTATTGTTACTTGATATTGTCATTTTAACTTTCTTAGTTTTGAAAAATAACATACCGATTTATGCTAGAGGAAAGCGTGAGCCTGTTTTCCTTTTAGCTGTAACGGCATTGCTATTTTTTATTAATATTAGCATTGCTCAACTAGAACGACCGCAACTTTTAACTCGTGCGTTTGATCGTGAGATGCTAGTGAAAAATATTGGGATTATGAATTACCATGTATATGACGCATTTATTCAATCACAATCGAAAGCTCAACGAGTGTTTGCAGAAAGCTCCGATATTGATGAAGTACTTAGATATCGGAATGAAAATTACAAAGAACCAGATCCAGACATGAACGGGATAGCTAATGGGAAAAATGTTATTGTATTGTCATTAGAATCATTGCAAAGTTTTGTTATAAATGAATCGCTTAATGGTGAAGAAATTACTCCATTTTTAAACAGCTTGATTAAGGAGAGCTATTACTTTGATAATTTCTATCATCAAACTGCACAAGGGAAAACATCTGATTCTGAATTTTTAGTGGCCAACTCGTTATTCGGTAGAGATAGTGGTGCTGTGTTCTTTACTCATGCTGGAAATAAATTTAATAGCTTACCAGAAATCTTTAACGAGTCAGGGTATTATACGTCAGTCATGCATGCTAACAATAAAAGCTTCTGGAATCGTGACATGATGTACTTATCTCTTGGCTATAACAAATTCTTTGATATTAACTCTTACGATGTGAATGAAGAGAATTCAATAGGCTGGGGTCTAAAGGACAAGGATTTCTTCGAACAATCGATTGATCTGTTAAAATCACAACCAGAACCATATTATACGAAGTTTATTACGTTAACGAATCACTTTCCGTTTGAATTAGGAGAAGAGGATAAGCTGATTGAAGAATTTGATTCAAATAGTGGGACGTTAAATCGTTATTTTCCAACAGTTCGTTATATGGATCATGCAGTAGAAGTCTTTTTTGATCGATTAAAAGAAGAGGGAATGTATGAAGACTCAATCTTTATTTTATATGGAGATCATTACGGAATATCAGAATATCACCATAGAGCAATGAGCAAATTCTTAGGGAAAGAAGAATTAACACCCTTTGACCACGTTCAGCTACAAAGAGTACCGATGATCGTTCATATTCCGGGTCAAACGAATGAGGTCAATCATAGTGTATCAGGGCAAATTGATATAAAGCCGACGATTATGCACTTACTTGGAATGGACACAAAAGAAGACATTCAATTCGGTTCTGATTTATTTTCGCCAGACCGTCAATCATTTGCTGTACTTCGGGACCGAAGCTTTGTTACAGATGCCTTTGTCTATACAAAAGGGAGTTGCTATTTAAAAACAGATGGAACAGAAACCGATTTAGAGAACTGTGAGCCTTTTTTCGAGAAGGCAAATCTTGATTTGGACCTTTCAGATAAGATCTTATATGGTGATTTGTTGCGTTTTTATTAAACGTAATTGAGACCTTCATTGCATGATGAGGGTCTTTTTACATTTTTGATAAAAAATAGCATGTTGAAGCAAAGATTTTGTCCAAAGAATGAGCATAGAAAATGTTAGTGAAAGAAATGGCAAAAGCTGTTTTTGTTTAGCTCATGGTTATGTGATAAAATGAACATAACTAGTGAAGGAGGTGGTTGAGTATGGTTGAAATCATTTCGGATATGACGATGATATGGGTCAGTGTCTTTATAACAATGCTTTTTCTAGCTGCGTTTACGAAAGCGAATGTATTCTTAATTGAATGGGAGCTTCGTACAAATTGGAAGAGACAGCTTGTTAGTATGAAAGACAATGATCAGAAAACTCCATTTCTCGTCCACCATTGTACGAAATTATATAGACCAAAAATACCATCTCTTATCGATCATACGAATCAGGATGATGAAGATTCTATTCTTGTTGCTTTTTCATAACCGATGAAAAACAACAAGGAGGAAATTTTGTGAAAAAAATTGGAATTGCATTAGCATTATTAAGTTTAATCTTAGTTCTTACATCATGTGGAGCAGTTGAACAAGCTCCGATAACTGCAGAAACTGAAGGGATATGGAATCACTTCTTTATCTATCCAATGTCTTGGCTTATTATTTATGTAGCGGAACTTTTTAACGGTAGTTATGGACTTTCAATTGTCCTTGTTACAATTTTAGTTCGATTGGTTCTATTGCCGTTAGTACTAAAACAACAAAAGAGTTCAAGAGCAATGCAAGCACTTCGTCCAGAGATGGAGGAGTTACAAAAAAAGTATAAAAAAGACTCGAAACAAGATCCGAAAAAACAACAAGACATGCAAAAAGAGCTGTTTGCCCTTTATCAAAAAAATGGGGTAAATCCAATGGCGGGATGTTTACCACTGTTTGTGCAACTACCTGTCATGATGGCTTTTTATTTTGCGATTATGCGAACTGAACAGATTGCTTTTCATACTTTTTTATGGTTTGACTTAGGAAGCCCAGACCCATTGTATTTACTTCCGCTGATTGCTGGGATGACGACCTTCATCCAAGTGAAAATGACCTCAGCACAGTTAAATGATCAAATGAAGATCGTCATGTATATTATGCCGGTTATGATTATTGTCGCCGGAATTACTTTGCCATCAGCTCTATCTCTTTACTGGGTAGTTGGAAATTTGTTTATGATCAGCCAAACGTACTTTACTGTTACGCGTTTTGAACAACAAGCGGCACAGGTAAGTAAAACATAGCGTTTAATTGTAAAAGGACGTGACCCCTTATTGGTATGAGGGATCACATCCTTTTTTTGTTTTGATGGAATATAACGAATGCAAAGGAGTTTCGTTTTTCTTTAGAACAGTTTGAAGGAATGAACAGATTGTAAGCATTCACCCATTTTCATTTTTTGAATAGGCTAATGGTGAGATGAAGGAGGGGAATAAATGATGAATCAACTTTACAATATGAAATGTCAATGTCAACAATACTTAAATCAGCCTGTAACTTTACAAGTGAATGGGCAACCAAGTTATAGTGGAGTAGTCGAGCATGTGGATGATGAAAATGTCTATATTATGGTACCGGTAGATGAAACAGGGCAATATATGGATTTAGAACAACTGATGAACGGCTGGCAGAGCCAGTCAATGTATGATTATGGGCAAGGGGCAGATCATGCGTATGCTCATCAAGAGCAGCAACCAATGACTAGACACGGAGAATATGACCGTTATTATGCACCTGGATATTACCCATATTATCCAACTTACCCACCTTACGCATATTATCCTTACCCATATTATCCATACCCTTATGGACCGTACCCTCGTCCTATATGGTGGAACCGATTAATTTTACCACTTGCAGCATTAACAGCAATTGCTGCGCTTAGATAGAAATCAAGATCCAAAAAAAAAATCACTTAGACAATATTCGCATGATTTTAGAGAGTCTCAAAAGGCTTTACCCTTTTGAAACTCTTTAATTTTGTTTAAATGTCGTTTTTTAAGTTAGTACGTATTATTTTGAAAAATTTCCCCGGGAAATAGAGACTGGTATATTTCTTTGACGAATACACACTTTTAAGGTTTGATTGTGAGAAAAGTTGTAAATATATTAGATAGTAGCGGTTGCACTATCGGAAACTCGTTTCATCGATTAAAATAAGATACAATATTACATAGCGTAGTAATTTAGAGACGTACCTAATAAGGAGGAACGAGACATGAGTGAATATCTCGTCTATCTAGTAGAAGATGAAGAAAATTTATCGGAAGTATTAAAAGCATATTTAGAAAAAGAAGGATGGAAGGTTCGTGCCTTTCATGATGGTGATGTTGCTCGCGATGCCATTGCAGAAAAGCCACACCTTTGGATCCTTGATATTATGTTGCCAGGAACAGATGGTTATCAATTATTAAAAGCGATTAAGGAAGAAACTGACACACCAGTCATTTTTATTTCAGCACGAGATCAAGACCTTGATCGTGTATTAGGTCTTGAAATGGGAAGCGATGACTATTTAGCAAAACCATTTCTTCCTCAGGAGTTAATTATACGGGCGAAGAAATTATTAAATCGTGTTTATGGTATATCGACACAAGAACAAAAGAAAGTTGAGTTAAATCAATATACGATTGATCCAATTGGTCGAACAGTTGTAGACGAAGAGGCAGAAGGTGAGAAGCTTGTTGATTTAACAACGAAGGAAATGGATCTTATTTTGCTTCTTACAGGAGAGGTAGGAAAAGCATTTTCAAGGGAAAAGATTATCGAATATGTATGGGGAGAGAATTATTTTGGTTCCGAGAGAGCTGTTGACGATGTTGTTAGACGAGTCCGAAAAAAAATGCCGCGAGTTCATTTAGAAACGTTGTATGGCTATGGTTATAGGATCCTTTCTTCATGATTAAAGTGAATTTAACGCATCGGATTTGGCTTGCGTTTATTTCAATTATCGTTCTAGTGGGCTTATCAATCATTATTATTTATCCTATTTCGATTAAAGGTACGTTGACAGAAGAAACGTATCGTCTTATTGAACATGAACAAATAAGAAGTGCTTATCCATTACTCGACCTGCTAAACCCGAGAAACGAACATGATTTTACAGACCGCGAAGCAGGGAGAGTAGGTCACTTCTTTATCTATGATACATTAGGTCGTCCAGCAGAAGGGGCCCCTCCTCCAAAGGAAGTTTTGCAGGAAATGGCACAGAATGCTTACCGACAGGAAGTGAACCGTGGTCGTTATGAAATCCAATACGGAGGAGCGACTGTGTTTTATGTAATTGCTAAAGCGCAAATTGACGATTACCCGGCATTTCATATTTCATATATGTGGGATACGTATCGTGATCAAATGGTTAACCGCTTATGGGAACGTTTAGTGTATATTCTGCTTTTAACGAGTGGGCTGAGTCTATTGCCTGCAATTTGGTTAAAGCACTATTTGCGTCAACCTCTAATCGTTCTGGGAAATCATTTAGAACAAATCGCTAACCGTGATTGGAAGGAACCGTTAAAGTGGAAGGGCGATGAGGATTTTCAACGGTTGTCTGATCAGTTTGAAAGAATGAGGCAAAATTTAAATCTTTATGATCGTGCTCAAAAAACATTTATTCAACATGCTTCCCATGAACTGAAAACACCTATTATGGTTATAAAAAGTTACGCACATTCAGTTAAAGATGGGATATTGCCAAAAAAGAATATGGAACAAACGATGGACGTCATTATTGAAGAAGCAAACCGAATGGAACGACGAGTCATTGACATGTTGTATTATACGAAACTAGATTCACTAAAAGAAGAAAGTCCAAAGCATGAACAAATTGTCTTTGGGTCAATTGCTTTTCAAATTGAAGAGCGATTTCGAGTTCAGCGGGAAGATGTGAAAATCTTAGTAAGTGGTGCTGAAACTGAAATTTTTGGTGATCGTGAACAGCTTGAGGTCTTATTAGAGAATTTAGTAGAAAATGCACTTCGTTATGCCAAAGATACGATTTGGATGTCTGCTACTTCAACAGAGGACCAGATTATCATCAACGTTGAAAATAATGGAGAAGCGATTCCGGCCCATGATTTGCCACAATTATTTAATCCATTTTATAAAGGAAACAAAGGGAAATTCGGCCTTGGTCTTGCTATTGTTAAAAGAATTACCGAATTGCATGGCGGATATCCAAAGGTGGAAAACAGTAACGTTGGGGTTAAATTCTCAATCTATTTTCCAAAATACCGAAAAGACCAAAAACGAAAGAATAAGAAGATGGGATAAACCATCTTCTTTTTTTTTCGTATAGGGCTAGGAGTTAGTAAATTGTAATAATTAATAGTAACTTCTAGAAGGAATAGAACCCACTTGTGTTTTTCTTAGGCCAAGCACATTGCTTTTTAAGTAATTTTATAAAGTAGATAGACAGCTTATATAAGCATATGTATAATTTGAGTCAAAGCTAAGAGAATAAATTCTGATGAGAGTTAGAGGTGAGAAATAGTGAAGGTAACTATTAAAGATATTGCTAATATTTGTAGAGTGTCAGCTGGAACAGTGGATCGAGCACTTAATAACCGAACAGGGATTAGCGAGAAAACAAGAAAAAAGGTTCTAAAAGTAGCTGAGGAGATGAACTATCAACCCGATTATACGGCAAGAAGTCTTGTAATAGGAAAAACAATGACGATTGGGGTCGTCTTGTTTGATTTATATAACCGTTCCTTTGCTCAATTATTAAATGCGATTGAATTAAAAGCGAGAGAATTAGGCTATTTTGTTTATATTACTCTATCAGATAAAAAGCCGGAAAATGAAATCAACTGTATTGATTATTTAGTAAACCGAAAAGTTGATGGCATTATCCTATTTACAGTGAATCAGGGCGAGCAATTTGAATCTTATTTAAGCAAGTTTGATACTCCTATTATTACAATTTTTAATTATATTTCGGAAAAATGGGAGTATGTAGGGATTCGGGAGCGTCAAGCTATGAAAGAGGCGGTAGACTATATTGCTGGTGAAGGGTATCAAAAGTTTATTTATATTAGTCCACCTCTAGCGTATTTAGGTAAAACAAATATTTACACGCAAGAAGAAAGGCTGAGTGGTTTTTATGAAGGGCTAAAAAGAAATGATATTACCTCTAACCCACTTATTGTAAAGAACAGTGAGTATATTAAAGAGTTAGAAAACATAACGTTTAGCAAAGATGTAAAAGTAGCTATTGTCTGTTCGACGGATCTCTATGCACTAGAAGTAATGAATTATCTAAAGAAAAAAGGGTTAAATATTCCTGAACAGGTAGGAGTAATGGGTTTTGATGATATTGATATGTTAAAATACGTCACACCACGATTAACGACAGTTAAATACCCAATTGATGAAATTGGGAAAAGGTCTGTAGAAAGCATGGTTAATAAAATTAATTTTGGGGATTTTATATCGACTCCTTTGCTAGACTATGAAATTATTAAAGGTGAGTCTATCTAGATGTTGTCTGAAAATTTGAAAATGTGGTTGACGATTGTCGAGAAGGGTGTTACTGTTTAATTATATTAATCAACACTTTTTGTCTCATTTTGTTGAATGAGGGGGGAGAGTTAGCTTTTAGTTTAATATCGTGTACATACACGTGGAAGGAAAACCTTGGTGCTTTTTTCTAATGCAAGTCTCTATTAGAAATTATGTAAACGCTTCCTGTTTTGACCGAGAAAGTCATGGATTTTTTTTGTTGATTCGTGTACGTACACGAGATTTGGGGTAGAAAGAACAAAGCCAATAATATGAATGAATAAAACAGGAAATATTATGCCATTTGAAAAGTTGATGTCGAACCAAGATGACTTAAACGATCTTACCCTTAAACGTGTACGTACACGTTAAGGGTAAATCCGAAAACCCAAAAAATTTAGGGGGGTTCTTATGTTACAGAATGGAAAGAGTACCAATCAAGAAGTAGTCCAAGTTACAAATAAGAAGTCTGGCGGTTTATTAAATTTTTTAAACTCTCAAAAAGTAGTGCCGTATATCTTGATTTCACCATTTATTCTTTCGTTTTTAGTATTGTCGTTATACCCGGCAATTCAAGCAATTATTATGAGTTTCCAAAGAGTGTTGCCTGGTGAAGTTACGTTCATTGGATTAAGGAATTATACGAGAATTTTTAATCCAACGTTTTACACAGCTTTACAGAATACGACGGTCTATGTGATTTTAACTGTTATTATTTTAGTCTCAATTCCGATGTTGTTAGCTGTTTTGTTAAATTCGAATGTTCTTAAATTTAGGATATTATTTAGGACGTCATTATTTTTACCTGCATTAACGTCAGTAATCGTTGCGGGTATGGTTTTTCGTTTAATGTTTTCTGAAAGTGATACAGCGGTAGCGAACCAAATCCTAGGTTGGATAGGATTTGATTCGGTTGAGTGGAGATACAATGCCTGGTCAGGGATGTTCCTAATGGTTGTTCTCGCATCTTGGCGCTGGATGGGGATTAACATATTGTATTTCCTTGCTGCGTTACAAAATGTACCGAAAGAATTATATGAAGCTTCAGATATTGATGGTGCGAGTACTGTTCAGAAATTCTTTTATGTTACGTTGCCATTTTTAAAACCAGTAACCATTTTCGTTGCGACTATTTCGATTATCGGTGGATTTAGAATGTTTGAAGAAAGCTTCGTATTCTGGACAGCTGGTTCACCAGGGAATATTGGTTTAACGATAGTTGGTTACCTATATCAAGAAGGTATTCAACAGAATGATATGGGATTTGGGGCAGCTATTGGTGTTGTATTAATGTTAATAATCTTTGTAATCAGCTTGACTCAACTGTATTTAACTGGAGCATTTAAAAGGGGGGATCAGTAATGAAACAAACGAATAATCCTTTATTAATATGGCTACTCACAATTGGGATTGCTATTGTAGCATTTGTTGCCTTATTTCCGCTTTTAACTTTAATACTTGCTTCATTCAGGCCGGCAACTGACTTAATGAGGAATGGGATAAGCTTAATCTTTGATCCTAGCACTTTAACTTTAGATAACTTTATCTACATTTTCACTGAAGCAGGTCTATATTGGACATGGTTCGGGAATAGTCTGTGGATATCAATCGTTATTGTTGTCTTATCCCTGCTTTTCTCTTCTATGGTAGGATATGCATTGGCAGTATACGATTTCAAAGGTAGAAACTTTTTCTTTTTACTAGTTTTAATCATTTTGATGATTCCATTTGAGATATTAATGTTACCTCTTTTTCAATTAATGATTAAACTAAATTTAGTAAATACGTATACAGCAGTTATATTACCTGCGATTGTTGCACCGGTTGCCGTCTTTTTCTTTAGACAATATGCATTAGGGCTTCCAAAAGAACTAATGGATGCTGCAAGAATTGATGGATGTACTGAATATGGTATATTTTTCAAGATAATGTTTCCGCTTATGGGACCTTCATTAGCAGCAATGGCTATTTTACAAGGGTTAGGTAGTTGGAATAACTTCCTTTGGCCATTAGTCGTGTTACGTTCTAATGATATGTTTACATTGCCAATAGGCTTAGCGACATTATTAACACCATATGGTAACAACTATGATATTTTACTTTCTGGTTCTGTAATGACAATTGTTCCGATTGTTATCTTGTTTATTTTCTTCCAACGATATTTCGTAGCGGGACTAACAGTTGGTGGAGTAAAAGGATAATTGATATACGAGATTTTAAGGAAAAGGATTATTGTGAAAATAAAGAGGTGGATAGAATGAACGGTACCCAAATTGTATCATCGCTTGATCGAATCCTTCACTGGATCGTGCAACTAGCTGTAATAAATATATTGTGGTTTTACTATACGCTATTAGGTTTATTTATAGGAGGAGTGTTTCCAGCAACCTTAGCAGCATTAGGGTTATCTAGAAAATTGATAATGGGAAACACTGATATAAAAATGTGGAAAACCTTTAAGCAAATTTACAGAGAAGAGTTCATACGTTCTAATTTGATAGGATGGTTGCTAACTATCATCGGTGGGATACTTTACATGAATTATCTAGCAATTGCTAATTCAAGTGAAGAGCTACTATTTGTTGTTCCGTTCGCTTTCTACTTTATTTTATTTTTCTACATCATCGTTGTTATATGGGTTTTCCCACTATTGGCACATTATCAAACATCGTGGTTTTCATATATTCGCAGTGCAATCATTATTGGGTTGACGAAAATTCACTATACATTAGCAAGTGGTTTAGTTGTTTTTACAGTTGTATATTTTTCACTAGATTTTCCAGGATTAATCCCGTTTTTTTCAATTAGCCTAGCTACAATAGGTTGTATGTGGCTTTCTATGCAAACTTTTGGACAATTAGATGAGCAAACCTCTTAAATTAGCAATTGAAAGCGTTAACCAAACATTATCTAAAAGTATCGAGAACTTTGAGGAGGTGATGTATTTAATAATTTTTCCTAAGGTTTTCAGATTTATGATGTCTATTAAAAAATAGGGGGATTGTGATGAAAAGGAAAAGTTTGTTATTTACGTTTATTGGGATTATGGCGCTCGTGTTAGTTGCTTGCGGTGGTGGTTCATCTTCTTCAGGTGATGCAGATGAAACCTCTGTCGTTGGTGATGACATTGAAGGTGCTACAGAACTAACGTTTTGGACATTTGCAGGTCAACATGTGGATTTATTTGAGGATGCAGCGGTCAGTTGGAATGAAGAATTCCCTGATAGACCACTAAAACTCGTTGCCGAAACATATCCATTTGACCAAATGCACAACAATTTATTACTTGCGTTGCAATCAGGTTCAGGAGCACCTGATTTAGCTGATATTGAAATTTCTCGTTTCCCTAATTATCTACAAGGGGTACCACAAATGTTACCAATGAATGATCATGTGGAACCGGTTCTTGATAAATTCGTTGAAGCTCGTTTTGATATCTATGCGAAAGATGGCGAATATTACGGAATGCCTACTCATGTTGGTGCATCTGTGATGTACTACAACACAGAAATTATGGATGAAGCAGGGGTAGACGTTGAATCAATTAAAACATGGGATGACTATGTAGAAGCTGGTAAACAAGTCGTAGAAAATACAGGTAAAGTGATGACAACCGTTCATACAGATGATTACTTACCTATGTTTCAAATGGTCAGCCAACGTGGTTCAGATTGGTTTGATGAAAATGGTAATTTAACTTTGGACGCTCCAGATAATATTGAAGTGCTACAATATCTACATGATTTAATTTATGTTCATGAAGTTGCGGAGCTTTCACCAGGTGGGCAACCGCATGCAGAAGAGTTTTATGCGTATATGAATGAAGGAAATGTAGCTTCTTTGGCCATGCCGATCTGGTATATGGGACGTTTCCTTGAAAATATGCCTGAACTAAAGGGCAAAATGTTGATTCAGCCACTTCCTGCATGGGAAGAAGGTGGCTTCCGTTCAGCTGGTATGGGGGGGACAGGAACCGTTGTTACTAACCAAACAGAGCATGAAGATCTTGCTAAAGATTTCTTAGCGTATGCTAAGCTTTCTGAAGAGGCAAATGAAAAGCTTTGGACTGTCCTTGGGTTTGATCCTCCACGTTGGGACGTATGGGAAAATGACGTATTCAATGAGGACAATAAATACTATCAATTCTTCGGTGATAATATTTTTGATGTATTATTAGAAGTTCGTGAGGAGATTAATTCTATTAATGTTACGCCATACACGCCTAATGTAGCTAATGAGTTTACTACCAATATTTTCAATGATGCACTGAGACAACAAACACAAACGCCAGAAGAAGCCTTGAAAAATGCACAAAAGACGATCGAATCTAATATGCAAGATTAGTATATAAGTGAAGATGCCAGTTTTTGCTTGATGTGGATCTAAAATTCATCACTCCTCGTTTAACCGATGTTAAACGAGGAATGGTGATGAAATTGGCAGAAGAGCAATAAAAGTACTCTTAATATAATGTTTAGGAGAATTTTGTATAGACCCGTTAATGTTACGTAAATCCTTTCTGATTAGTGGAGGAAGTAACTTTTTGTTAATTTTATCGTGTACGTACACGTAAGTTAGTTATAAGAAAAACCAAAAAATATGAGGTGAATTAAACATGAAACAACAGGCAATTTTAAATGTTGATGTCGAACAAGGAAAAATTAATAAAAATATTTATGGACACTTTGCTGAGCACTTAGGCAGATGTATTTATGAAGGAATATGGGTGGGGGAAGATTCACCGATTCCAAATACAAACGGGATTCGTAATGATGTAGTAGAAGCATTAAAAAACATTAACATCCCTGTGCTCCGTTGGCCAGGTGGATGCTTTGCTGATGAGTATCATTGGAAAGATGGAGTTGGTCCAAGAGAAGAGCGGAAAAGAATGGTGAATACACACTGGGGTGGTGTTGTAGAGAACAATCATTTTGGAACGCATGAATTTATGATGCTGTGTGAAATGCTTGAATGTGAGCCATATATTTGTGGGAATGTTGGAAGCGGTACTGTCCAAGAGATGTCGGAATGGGTAGAGTACATGACATTCAAAGGTGAGTCGCCAATGGCAAATTGGCGAAGAGAGAATGGGCAAGAAGAGCCGTGGAAATTAACCTATTTTGGTGTTGGAAATGAGAATTGGGGATGCGGAGGGAATATGCGTCCTGAATACTACTCAGATCTCTATCGTCGCTATCAGACTTATGTTCGTAATTATGACGGAAACAAGATTTATAAGATTGCAGGTGGCGCTAATGTTGATGATTATAATTGGACAGAAGTGTTAATGCGAGAATCTGCGCGCTATATGGATGGATTAAGCCTTCATTATTATACTGTACCTGGTGAGTTTTGGACAGGGAAAGGGGCAGCCACAGGATTCCCTGAAGATGAGTGGTTTGTAACGATGAAAAAAGCATTACATATGGATACGTTAATTCGTAAACATGGGACGATCATGGATAAATATGACCCTGAGAAGCGTATTGGAATGATTATCGATGAGTGGGGAACATGGTTTGATGTAGAGCCTGGTACGAATCCTGGCTTCTTGTATCAACAAAATACAATTCGAGATGCACTTGTTGCCGGTCTTCATTTTCATATTTTCCATGATCATTGTGACCGTGTTCAAATGACGAACATTGCGCAAACGGTGAATGTTCTTCAATCCATGATTTTAACTGAGGGAGAAAAAATGATTTTCACTCCTACTTATCATGTATTTGAAATGTATAAGGTACATCATGATGCAAAAAGAGTAGCGCTTGATACGAAGGCAACTGATTACAAATTTAATGGTGAAACGTTGCCGCAAGTCAGCCTTACCGCTTCTAAAAATGAAGAAGGTACAGTGCATGTAAGCATTTGTAATATTGACCATGAAAATGACGCAGAAGTGAACATCGATATCCGTGGTCTAGCAATATCAAATGCAAATGTTAGCGGTAGAATTTTAACGGCTGATAAGATGGATGCTCATAATTCATTTGAACATGGTGAAAATGTGAAACCTGTTGAATTTAACGCATTCTCTGTGGAAGAGGAAGGGTTAAACGTCAAGCTACCTCCAATGTCTGTTGTTGTATTAGCAATGAACTAAGGGTGAGAGCCAAGATGAAGGTTTAGAGGTGACTGTCAGGGATGTAAGTGTTACTAGCTACCTAAATATGTGCACGTACGAAAGGGAGGAAGGTATATTATGACAATTAAAGCGTCTATGACCATTGATAAAGAGTTTAAAATTGGTGAAATTGATAATCGAATTTATGGATCTTTTATTGAGCATCTAGGAAGAGCTGTGTACGGGGGGATTTATGAGCCTGGTCATCCAGAGGCTGATGAGCAAGGGTTTCGTAAAGATGTTATGGAACTTGTGAAAGAATTAAAGGTACCTATTGTTCGCTATCCAGGTGGAAACTTTGTTTCTGGGTATAACTGGGAAGATGGGGTAGGTCCTGTAGCAGAACGGCCACGTCGTTTAGATTTAGCTTGGAGAACAACAGAGACTAATGAAATTGGAACGAATGAATTTATGGATTGGGCGAAAAAGGTTAATGCTGAAGTAAATATGGCCGTAAACCTTGGAACAAGAGGAATCGATGCCGCTCGCAATTTAGTCGAATATTGCAACCATACATCCGGATCATACTGGAGTGACCTTCGTATTAAGCATGGTTATAAGGAGCCACATAAAATTAAAACATGGTGCCTAGGAAATGAAATGGACGGTCCTTGGCAGATCGGTCACCGTACGGCTGATGAGTATGGTCGTATTGCGGTTGAGACAGCAAAAGCAATGAAGTGGGTTGATCCTTCCATTGAATTGGTCGCTTGCGGAAGCTCGAATCGTCATATGCCAACATTTGCTGAGTGGGAAGCGACTGTTCTTGAACATACGTATGATCACGTTGAATTTATCTCATTGCACACATATTATGGGAACCGTGATGAAGATTTAGCAAACTATCTGGCACAATCACTTGATATGGATCAGTTTATTTATTCTGTGATTTCAATTGCAGATTATATAAAAGCGAAAAAGCGCAGCAAGAAAACGATTAACCTATCATTTGATGAGTGGAATGTTTGGTTCCATTCAAATGAAGCAGATAAAAAAATTGAGCCATGGACGATTGCACCGCCACAACTTGAAGACATTTATACGTTTGAAGATGCGCTTCTAGTTGGAAGCATGCTCATCTCCTTACTCAAACGTGCTGACCGTGTAAAAATTGCGTGTTTGGCTCAGTTAGTTAATGTCATCGCTCCGATCATGACGGAAAATGGCGGCGAAGCTTGGAAACAATCGATCTTCTACCCATACATGCACGCATCTGTATTTGGTAGAGGGGTTGCATTAAACGCAATCGTATCTTCTCCTAAATATGATAGTAAGGATTTTACGGATGTTCCTTATCTAGATACAGTATCTGTTTATGATGAAGAAAGTGAAGCTGTGACAATCTTTGCGGTGAACCGCCACCAAACAGATGTAATGTCCCTTGATGCTGATGTTAGAAGTTTTGAAGGATATAGAGTGGTTGAACATATCGTTCTTGAGAATGATGATGTCAAGGCAACAAATCAGCACAATCACACAAACGTTGTTCCACATAATAATGGTGATGCGAAAGTGGATGGTGGTAAATTAGAAGCCAACCTACCTAAGCTTTCATGGAATGTGATTCGCTTGGCTAAATAAAGGTAAGACTTAAATAAATGATTTGTTACTATCTGTCCAGCTATCTGACTGAGGCAGGTAGTTTTTTATTGAATCTAATAGTAAAACCTGTTGGGGTGAGGACATCTAAGCAGCAAATAATTATTGCAATAAAATGAAGGTAAGACTGTAAGACTCTCTGTCACGAGAGATCCTATAAGGAAGCTTAAAATACGTTTGTTGGAGTGCTCAAGATGTGAAATTAGAGGCAAACTTTCTAGAGGCGTTGGAGGATTATTCACTCACTATACTTAATAGTAATCAGGAATTGATACTTATGTAAAAGGCGTGATTTAAAATTATGCTATACTATGAATAAATAGATTTCTATTAGGTGAGGTGAAGAGATAAATGAGTAAGGGAATCCGGTTTCAACAAGTCGGAGATCGAGTTGAAACCTATTACTTAATTAAATCGGCAACAAAAGGAGTGGCGAGTAACGGCAAGCCTTTTCTAACGTTAATGTTGGCTGACCATACTGGAGAGATTGAAGCGAAGCTATGGGGATGTTCACCTGATGATGAGGCTACATTTACTAGTCAAATCATTGTTCATCTTCATGGGGAAGTCTCTGATTATCGTGGTAGGTTACAAATGAAAATCAGTAGCATTCGTCCAACTACCGCGATGGATCAAGTAAAGGTAGCTGATTTTGTAAGGTCAGCTCCATTAGCTCCGGCTGATATGTTAGAGGAAATTACACAGTATATTTTTGAAATGAAAAACCCCAATATACAACGTATTACACGACATCTATTAAAGAAATATCAGGAGCCTTTTTTGGAGTCGCCTGCAGCAACAAGAAATCATCATGAATTTGTTTCCGGGCTCGCGTATCATGTCGTTTGTATGTTAAAAGTTGCTAAAAGTTTAGCTGTGTTATATCCAACTTTGGATACGGATTTGTTATATTCCGGTATTATCTTGCATGATCTCGGCAAAGTAAGAGAGTTGTCAGGCCCAATTGATACATCCTATACATTGGAAGGGAAGTTGATTGGACATATTTCCATTATGGTAAGTGAAGTAGCAGATACAGCTAAGGAACTTGGAATAACAGGAGAAGAAGTTTTAATGCTTCAGCATTTAATTTTGAGTCATCATGGAAAAGGAGAATGGGGAAGCCCTAAAGTGCCTGTCATTCGTGAAGCAGAGGTATTACATATGATTGATAATATTGACGCGAAAATGAATATGATGGACCGGGCATTAGAACGAGTTCAACCGGGTGAATTTTCTGAACGTGTCATGGCCATGGATCACCGTAGCTTTTATAAACCCAGTTTTCATGAACCACCATTAGATGTATAACGGTGTATGAGATGACTATGCGTCAAAAGTAAACGCTTGGATGTTCACACATATCCAAGCGTTTAATTTATAGCTGTTCCTGATGCATAAAGGGAATGGATATGTATGACCTTATTAATTAGTTTTTTTGTTCTAAGCTATCATGCTTGTACATACCCTATAGTAAAGATACAAGCATGGAGGGGTAATCATGAAAAGTAAACCAAATAATAAACGAATAGCACTAATTCTACTAGCGATCCTTGTAGTTGCGTTCTTATTGACTCAAACAGCTGTTGGAGGAATACTGTTATCAAGTCCTTGGTGGGTGTATTTTGTTCTTGCAGGAATTGTCTTAAGTGGTTATTTGTCAGTCAAATATTCAGTCGAAGATAAACATATGGAACAGGAGTGGATTGAAAATGAAGGAAACATTTATATGGAAAGAATCGAACAGGAGAAAGAAAGACGGAAAACAACTAGGGGATAAGTAGGATATATAAACGAACCAGAGTCCATGAAGGGTCTCTGGTTTATTTCGTTCGTTTATAATAAAAGTTAGCAAGCGTATGCAGTACCTACAATTATAAGGAGAATGAACAGTACTACTAGTAAAGTAAAGCTAGAGCTATAAGAAGTTCCTGACATGAGTAATCATCCTTTCTGCTAGTCAATTAGGTGATACCTAATCATAGCCTATGCCAAAGAGGATGAATGGTTCTAGGCTCTAGCGGAAATAGGAATAGGGTCGCTGAGATGAGTGTCAGCGACCCTATTTTTTCTAAGTGAACTATTCATTTCCCTCATTAAATAAATCAGTAAAACGTGAATCTTTAATTTCAACGTCGGCATTTTCAAGTAGCTCTGCCATAATTTCATCATTAGACTTAGATTGTTGTTGAATTAAAATTTGTTCAATTTCATCAGCATAATCTTCAAATGTATTTCTTTGATCAGTTACCTTAATGATATGAAAGCCGAAATCAGATTCAACAGGCTCACTAATTTCACCAATTTCTAATGCGAAGGCTGCTTCTTCAAATGGTGGAACCATTTTCCCTTCTCCAAAGAAATCAAGGTCCCCACCACGAGCGCCTGAACCAGGGTCCGTAGAGTATTCTTTCGCTAACTCAGCAAAATCTTCACCAGCTTCAATTTTTTCAAGAACCTCAGCTGCGGTTTCTTCATCTTCAACTAAAATGTGACTAGCTCTAATTTGCTCTCCAAATTGTTCTTCGTTTTCTTCATAATAAGCTCGGATATCTTCATCTGTGATCTCGATTCCTTCCGTAGCTAATTTCTGTAAGACGAGTGGTGGTACAAGGTACTCATCTACAAATTCATCAATTGACTCCACATTTAAATTAAATTGATTCTGTAATGCTTCTAAGACACCTTCGTCATCTTCAATGCCGTATGTTACACGAAATTCAGTGCGTAGCATTTCTAACTCTTCATCTATTTCCTCATCTGTAACCCCTGCAGTTTCAATCGCTTGATTAAGAAGGTGGTCACGAATCATTGCTTGAAGTGTTGATCCCCCATAATTAGTCTTAAGTTCTTCAACAAATTCTGATTCTGTAATTTCAGTTCCATCTACAATGGCAACTGGTGTATTATCTGATGCAGTTTCTTCATTGTTACATGCTACAAGAGCCGTTATACATGCTAGGCTAATAGCGGCAACCAATTGTTTTTTCATAGTCATCCCACTCCTCAAGATCATCCTCAGGTTAATGCCTGTCTCATTTACAGACCTAACTATACCATACAATTGATTTATAGAGAAAGGTTTTTCAAAAGCAAAATGAATGATTTTTAAATTTGGGGCATACGCCTAGTACGGAAAAAAAGTCTTTGCATAGGATATTGTAACAAAGCAAAGAGGAGGTGTTATTATGTCTCACGCATACCATGGAGGATTTGCGTTGATTGTTGTGTTGTTCATCTTATTAGTAATTGTAGGTGCGGCTTGGTTATAATACCAACAACAACATCTCTTTTCGGACGGATGATGAAGAATTAACATGAGGAGGGATACCGATGTCTCACACTTATCATGGAGGATTTGCGTTACTCGTCGTATTGTTCATCTTATTAGTAATAATTGGCGCATCTTGGATGTACTAATACGATGTCAAAAGAATAAAAAGAAGAGTGAGGACATAAACGTCTCTCACTCTTCTTATGTGAATAGAATTTTTACATATGTAGACGTAAGCAAAATAGTCATCAGAATATTAATTGTTCGAAACGATTTTGACTGTTTTTCAGTTGGGATCTCGCGCTTTAAGCACAAGGCATCAGTCATAGAATTAATAACGAATAAGAAAAATAGCGCAAATAATATAACAACGAAGAGCATATAGTTGCCTCCTGACGAGCAATGATAATTAAACTTTATCAAAAAATGGCTCAAAAAGATAGGAAATTGCTTAATTTTATTTAAAAGATAAGAATTTATTAAATTTGCGTAATGAAAAGAGGTATGAAAAAGCAAGTTAAGAGTGTAATTGCCCGTTCGCATAGCATGTCGGAGAACGTAGAAGAGTGAAAATCGCATTCTAAAAACAAACCAGTCATTGTTAACATACGGGTTAGGACATACAATGGGAGGAGAAAGAAAGGTGAGGATTTATGAAAAAAAATAATCACGTATGGAAAATAGCTTTCTTTGCATTAAGTGGACTAGTTGTTCTTGTGATCATTATTCTTTTCATGCTAATTCAGAGATATTTTCCAGAGGTAGATGAAAATCATTTTGTACAAAAACAACCAACAACAGAAGAGGCTGCTTTTGTTATCCAAACAAATAAAGCTAGGTTAAATACACTTATTGCTTCAAGAATTGAACAAACCCCTAGTGATATTTCCTATATGGTAGAGTTGCTTGAAGAAAATGTCCAATTTAGGTCTGCATTTAAAATACTCGGTCAGGAAGTTCCTGTTACGATTAATTTTAATCCAGTTGTTGTGCCAAATGGAGATTTATTATTAGAGGTTGAGACATTTTCAGTAGGTATTCTTAGTTTACCTGTTGATCAGGTCTTACAATTTATTAGTAATTGGATTGAAGTGGCAGATTGGATCGTTACTTATCCGAGTGAACGTGTAGTGGAAGTTAAAGTGACTGATATCAAAGTAGATGAAAATGAATCCATGAGATTTCGCTTTCTTACTTTTGATCTTGAGCAGGATAACATAGAGCTCGAAATGATAATAGACTAACATTGCCATCATTTAAACCCAGCTTGTAATTTAGCTGGGTTTAGTTATGAGCATAGGTCAAAAGAATATCATCTAAAAAACAAGCTGCTTACGTTTAAACAGCTTGTTTAATTAAAATATGAAGCCCTTCTGCGTGGTTTTCAACATAGCTTTGCTTTGGTGCTTTAATCAAATACGAAGCATATAGAATATCATAAAAGGCTAAACCGAAATGAATGGAGCTTAAAATAGAAATATAGGCAATGTACATTGGTAACATGATGGAAGCTAATGCACCAATTAATGTAATCGTAAAAATTGGTGTTAATAAAGCTGTTAAATATAAATTACGTGATAAAGGCCTAGATACTTTTACTGAAAGCATTGGGAAAAAAGAAATCCAGCGTGTTTTTATCATGGCTTTCTTTCCACATATCCATAATGGAATAAGGTGAAGTATTTTGTGAACAAGAAAAACAGCGATAATACTCATTATAAAAAATGGCAAGCTAATAGTTGGTGACTCAGTTGTTGGAATAATGGAACTCACAGCTAAATAATAAAATAAAAATGAAAACAGCATTGTGAATCCTGAATACATCATTAGGCGCAACGAACCGTAATCACGGCTTATACGTATAGTTTTCCAGCAGTTCATAGAAGTGCTGCACCTCCTTAATCAATGAATAATTTACTCTCATTTTTTAAAGAAAGCAATAGAATCGACAAAAATAAAATGATTTCGACAATACTAATTTTTTACATACTTGAAATTTACTATGTAGATATAATGAATGAGTAGGTGGTATCACGCTTTTTCAATTGAAAAGAGCCTAGTATTTTACTAGGCTCCCTCACTAGAATAATTTGCTTTCTTTTCACATTTAATTAAACGTCCATCTTTTTCTTGGAAATCGTCATTAAATTTAGAAAGTGATTTTTCAAAAATATCAATGAAATCTGGACCGTAAATATGTCGAAGAATACTTGTAATTTCCGATAATTCAGGGAATTTGCCATACAAATCTACAATCGGTAATGCTCCTTCAAACACACCATACGTATCTGGGTGATATGCTTCAAGTGTTTGTAAAAATAAATCATGTCCTTCATCCGTAAGGCATATATACGTATTTCGCTTATCATTTTCTTTTTTTGAAAAATGAAGAAGACCTCTTTCCTCTAATTTTTTTGAAAAATTAAAGGCTGTAGATACGTGCATAACGCCGAATTTTGCAATATCAGAGATCGAAGCACCGTCTAAATGATAAGAAATCCAAAGAATATGATGTTCATTAATATTAAGGTCAAATGGTTTAATCCATGCTTGCCAATCTTTCTCTACTGACTTCCAAAGTGCTTTGCTTAATTGAGCTACCTTATGACTAAACATTACTGATTGTTTTAAGGAGCTAGGTAATTGTTGTTCCATCTTTCTCCCCCTAATTAAGAAACATTTGTTGACTAATAGGTATTAGTCGAAAAAACTGTACACATATCATAAATATTATTTTTGAATATTTTTTCTTTTTTTATATTATGCCAAGGATCCTGAGAAATAGAAAGGAAAAAAAAGTTTATTAGAAACTTTTAGAAAATTTATGACCTATTTGTATTCGTTGTGATTTTTGTTGCTTGTTCCACATTTTTTTGTAATGCTTCAATATCGGCTTTTAATTGAGATACGGTTGGTTCAATATCTTGTTGCCACTTATTTATAGAATCTTTAACTTCTGATCCAACAGATAAAAAAGCCTCTTTTCCTTCTTTTGCTGTTGTTTTTAGTTGAATAGTGGCATTTTTACTATCATTAGCTAGTTGATCCAACTCATTCCGAAGTTTCAAAGTATTCTCTTTACATGTAGCTCTAACGTTTTTGCCTGAAGTAGGTGTCGTAAAGAGTGTAATCATACCTAATATAGCTGATCCTGCAAGAAAACCAGAGAAAAACGATTTAGCATTCATATAATTATTCACCTCTTTTAACGAGTTCTTTGAGCACTCCTATCTGCATAGTAATAAAGGATAAGGAGGGGGAAAGATGGAGGCTCTAATTTTATTATTATTATCAGTTTGTTTATTATCGTTGTATGGGCTAATTTATGTTTCTGTTCGTCTAGCAGGTAACATACAGAATGAAGAAAAAAAACAATTTAGAAACTCGTTCTTGACTATGTTAATCCTTTTATTATGCAGTGGAGCATTTGCTACATTGCTCTTAATTAGTTCATAAGAGTGGTTAGGTTCTTTCCATCCTAACCACTCTTATTGTTAGTTATGCTTACGATAAGAGTCCATAAGGTCTCTGAGTGCAAGACAAGCCTCGATAGGTACTGCATTATAGGTCGAGGCACGACACCCTCCAACAGAACGGTGACCATTTAAACCAATAAACCCAAGTTCCTTTGCTTTCGCTAGAAACTTTTTATTATCTTCTTCTGTGGGAAGATTAAATGTAATGTTCATTAGTGAACGAGCATCTTTCTCTGCATGGCCTTTGTAAAATCCGTTGCTTTCATCAATTGCGTCATAGATTAATTTTGCTTTTTCTTCGTTCAATGCTTGAATCGCCTCAACTCCACCTTGCTCTTTGACCCATGTTAATACTTGCTGAAGCATGTAAATTGAGAAGGTTGGTGGTGTATGATAAAGGGAATTCGCATCTGCGTGTGTTTTATATCGAAGAACAGTAGGAACTTGATCAACATTTGTGTCAAGAAGATCTTCACGTACAATTGCAACTGTTACACCAGAAGGACCTAGATTCTTTTGGGCTCCAGCATAAATAAGACCAAACTGTTCAATGTTTATAGGTCGAGATAGAATATCACTAGACATATCCGCGATCAAAGGTGCGTGTGTAATGTCTGGGAAACTAGACCATTGTGTACCGTAGATCGTATTATTTGAAGTGAGGTGGACATAAGCATCATTCTCGTTAAATTGTAAATGAGACGCATCCGGAATCGTTTTGTATTGCCCTTCTTTTGTTGTAGCTGCTATAGCTGTTTCTCCAAGTAACTTGGCTTCTTTTAATGCTTTTTCAGACCAAGATCCTGTAAGTATATAATTTCCTATCTTACCTTCTTTTAAAAATTGAAGAGGAATCATCGAAAATTGTAGACTAGCGCCACCTTGAAGAAAAAGAACCTTATACTGATCAGGTATGTTGTATAATTCTTTTAATAAATCGATAGCACCTTGATGGACAGCCTCATATTCTTTGCTACGATGACTAAGCTCCATAACTGACATTCCAGTGCCGTTGAAATTTGTTAACTCTGCTTGTGCTCTCTCTAGTACTTGCTTAGGTAAGGCAGAAGGTCCAGCATTAAAATTGTATACTGTTGTCATTTACTCTCCACTCCTTTATCTCTTCACCACGTTAATAAAACATAGATTGTCATTATCGTACCATAATTCCAATGTAAATGGATTGTTTTTTTAGTGTTTTCTGAAATTTATATAAGAGTTTGTACAAAAAGGGACGATTTTTCCCTTTTTGTACAAACTCGAAGCAATGAGCGGAACCGCTACAAGGTTTTAAGCCAGTTATGAGTGGGTTTCTCATAATGGCGCGTAGCGGGAGAAGCCATTGCAGTAAATCAAAAAAAGGGACGATTTTTCCCTTTTTGTACAAACTCGAAGCAATGAGCGGAACCGCTACAAGTTTATTCTTTAATAAATGCACGTACTTCTCTTGCGATTTGTTGTAAATCCTCACTTTTGTATTCTGAACTATGATCTTTCCAAACCGCTCCAAATCCGTCGCCTTTCCCGTATCTAGGAATGAGATGAACATGATAATGAAACACAGTTTGACCAGCAATTTCTCCATTATTATTTACAATGTTTAAACCTTCAGCTTGATAAGCTTGCTTAAGGCCCTTTGCAATTTTAGGCACTACTGAAAAAATATGCTTAGAACAATCTTCAGGTAGATCAAACAGATCTTGATGATGTGATTTAGGTATAACAAGTGTATGACCTTTTGTTACTTGACTAATATCTATAAACGCAAGCACGTTTTCATCCTCATAAACTTTCGATGCTGGAATTTCTTCTTTGACGATTTTGCAGAATATACAATTTTGATCATGGTTCATCATAATCATCCCTTCCAAAATTTGATTAAAACCACTATACATGAGTGTTTATCGTCGTTGCAAGTTGCATGAGAATCGTTGTTCCTATTATCAATTATTATTCATGCATTTCTCTTATTTATTGTAAGTGCTCGGTCACCTTTCTATGTCGAAGAAAGAAAGCCTTTGTCATTAGACTAGAGAACCTTTCCTCATTTTTGGTAAGATAAAGGTGCGAAGGAGTTGTTGTGAATATGTCAGAGGTTTTGAAAATAGAAGGAATTACTGGGGGATATCATCCAAAGAAACCAGTCTTACATGATGTCAATTTTCATGTGAATAAATCAGAGATTGTAGGTTTAATTGGGTTAAATGGAGCAGGAAAAAGTACGACGATTAAACACATTCTAGGATTATTGCAGCCGCAAAAAGGTCAAGTGACAATTGGTGGGAGAACCTTCCAAGAAGACGTAAATGAATATCGCCGATCGTATGCCTATATACCTGAAACACCAATTTTATATGATGAATTAACCTTGTGGGAGCATTTAGAATTAACAGCCCTTGCATACGGTCTTGAGGAAAACTTGTTTGAAGAGCGTGCAGAAAAGTTGCTCTTGGAATTTAGAATGCAGAAAATGAAGAAGTGGTATCCAAGTCACTTTTCAAAAGGGATGCGGCAAAAAGTGATGATTATGAGTGCTTTTTTAATAGAACCACCAGTGTATATTGTTGATGAGCCAATTGTAGGGTTAGATCCAATTGGAATTCAGTCATTTTTAACGTTTTTAAGTGATATGAAAAAAAGAGGGGCCGCTGTTTTAATGTCCACTCATATTTTGGCGACGGCCGAGCGTTATTGTGATCGTTTTGTCATATTGCATCAAGGAAAAGTCGTTTTGGAAGGGACGTTGTCTGAGATGCGCACAGCTCTTAGACTACCTAATGCTACATTAGATGAAATTTATATCGAAATGACAAAGGAAGAGCTCGTATGAAGGATGGAATGATGTTGTGGAGAGAGCGTGTTAGTTCATATTGGAATATGGCGATTCGATATTTACGCTTAATAGGCAATAGCGGCTTTCTTTTTACCGTATATGTTCTTATTATTATTGGAAGCTATTACTATAGTGTCTTTTTAGATTGGCTTCCAGATACGTTTCCAGCTGTTTGGGTGTTTGTTGCCATTTTTGCTCATTTGTTGACAAGGAGTGGTATCCGTACGTTTGTAAAGCCTGCTGATGTTGTATTTCTTTTGCCTTATGAATCAAAATTGGGATCTTATTTTCAAGCATCAAAATGGTACAGCCTTGCTTTGCAAAGTGGTGTGTTGTTGGTAGGACTCGTTGTTTTGTCTCCTTTTTTTGCAAAGTACTTAGCCAATGATGTTGGTAGTTTGTTTCTTGTTCTTGTCCTTTTAATAATTGTGAAAGGATGGAATGTTTTTTCGAGTTTTGAGGAACAACGTTTTCAAAGTGAATCTGATAGGAATTCACATTTTTTATTGCGAGGGATAATCAATATTGTTTTCACATTTTTGCTTTTCTCTGGAGCTAATTGGCTGTTGTTACTTGCTTTATTTGTGATCATGGCAAGCCTGTACATGTTTTATTATAAAAGGCTAGCTCAACAGTTATCAATTAAGTGGGATCATCTGATTGAAGTAGAACAAGGGATGTTGTTGTTCTTCTACCGAATTGCTAATGCCTTTACGGATGTACCACAATTGCGAAATAAAGTGAGAGCAAGAACGTATTTGCATTGGTTTATTAACGGAATTATCGATTCTAAAAAGTCAGTATATCACTATTTATTTGCTCGTTCTTTTATTCGGGCGAACGATTACGGCGGAATTTATATAAGGCTTGTGTTGGTTTGTGCTATTGTTCTGATCGCTCTCCCTAGTGGTTGGCTTCAACTAGTTGTTCTTCTACTCTTTATGCATATGGTGACTAACCAGCTATCGACACTTTGGTATCATTATGATACGAATATGTGGGTCGATCTCTATCCAGTAGTGGAAGGGCAGAAGAAAGAGGCGTTAACGCAGCTTGTCTTCAGGTTGCTCTTGATTATGACTGCTGTCCAACTTGGAGTCCTGCTTGCTACTTCATCACTCGCTATCTTTGCAATAGCTATTACAATAGGAGGAATCTATAGCTACATTGGAAGTCAGAAATTAATTCACAAAAGGAAAAAGTAGTCATCTTCTTGTAAGTTTTTGCATCAATAAGGACAAAGGGGTGGTTGCTATGTATGAAAAGGAAATTGCTGAAGAGCTTTTAAGGTGGAAGAGAAAGTTGCTAAAGAGACCATCGATGGTAGGTCGCTATACGAAAGGTTTACAGTCAAAGATGAACAACCTTATCCCAGAAAAAGTTCATTCAGTCGTAACAGCAAGTATTAAGAATATGGTGCACGCAACTTTGGTTGGTTCTGAATATACGACCAAAAAAAAACCAGAGGTCGCTCAAAGTCTAAAACAGAGAGAGGAAAAAGTTCTCCAAATTCTGAAATCATATAAACGGACAGCCGCCCTTGAAGGAGCAGGAACAGGAGCAGGTGGCATATTGCTTGGAATGGCTGATTTTCCATTGCTGCTTAGTATCAAAATGAAATTTTTGTTTGATGTAGCATCAGCATACGGGTACGATGTACGAGACTATCGAGAACGTCTTTTTGTTTTATATTTGTTTCAGCTAGCTTTTGCAAGAGAGGAAAAACGTGCTGGTTTAATAAATCAATTAGAGAAATGGGAAACACAAAAAGAATCTCTTCCAGAAAAAGAAGCGTATCTAGCCAACTTTGATTGGAAGGCGTTTCAACTTGATTATCGTGATTATATAGACTTAGCGAAAATGCTACAAATGATTCCTGGCGTCGGTGCGGTTGTCGGGGCCGCAGCGAATTATCGTTTTCTAGATGTGTTAGGAGAAACGGCTATGAATGGGTACCGGATCAGGTGGTTATCGTCTCTTCCTGAGTAAAAAAATAAGAGGTTGACTCTCATTTGAGTCAACCTCTTATTTTTATTGCAAAAGAAAAAAACATCCCGTTTGTACTGACTCTTAAATCGTAAATGGCAGTGATTGAGCGATTCGAGCTAGGTAGGCAGAAATAACAGCGAATTTACCAGTGAACAGTAAAATACCGAGTATGACCATTATACCACCGCTTACTTTTTGAATAGTCGGTAGCCATTTATTTAATCGACGTATTCGATCAAGTGAGCGTGACCACAAAAGAGCGACTAGCAAAAAGGGAATGCCTAATCCAATGGAATATACTAATAGCATAAACATTCCTGACCACATTGTCTCAGATTTGCTGGCGAGAAGAAGAATTGATGATAGGACAAGCCCAATACAAGGTGACCAACCAGTTCCAAATAAGAAGCCAAGAAGTACGGAGTTGGCGAAACTTGATGACTTTCTAGGTTTGACAGAAAGTTTCTTTTCGCTCATCAGCATTCGAATCGATATAATCCCCATCATTTGTAAACCGAATACAGCGATAATAATTCCCCCTATTTGTTCGAAGAGCTGTCTATTTCCTAAAAAAGCTTGACCAATAAAGGTTGATGAAGCCCCTAGCAATAGAAAAATAGAGGTGAAGCCAATAATAAAGCCGACACTTCTTGATAATATTAGTTTTCGATCAGCTTCTATTTCGTTGTTGGAAATATTCGTTCCAGTTAATTGGGCCAAATAAGCAGGTACTAAAGGGAAAATACAAGGTGATAAAAAAGAAATAACGCCAGCTAAAAAGGCAAGCCAGATGGAAACCTCTGTCATTTTGAACACATCCTTATTAGTAAATCATGAACTCTAGACAAATGTAGAACTGTTGTCTCGAAAAGGAGACTACACATTTACACTAGTCTATTCTAGTCCAATCTAAATATATGTATCAATTATTTGTACTTGTCTCATTATAACTGTTTCGAGCTAGAGGAAAAGAGTCAAGCCGAAAATTTCACGGAAAGATCACAAGCTAAGTCGAATATCAGTCTTGAGGAGGAGAGAAAACCATTCTATAGATTGGCTTCAAATGCTTATTTTTTCTCTACAATAAAAGTAGTTCAAAATAAGGAGGAAAACAAATGAAACAGCCTGGAAAGATAGTTGGTGGACTTCTTCTCATTCTTATTGGAGCAAGTGTTCTTCTTGGAATGATAGGAATTAATCTTGGTGGAATTATTGGTCTGGCTATTGGTGGGGGATTAGTTTATTGGGGGTATGCAAAATGGCAGGAGAAAGGACAATGTTCCTTCGGGAGCATTTTACTTATAGCATTTGGAGCGATCATTTTGTTAGGTGGCTTAGGTGGTATCGTAAGTCTTCTGCTAGGAGCTTTCTTAGTATATGGGGGCTACAAGCTTATTCAACCGAAAGACAAAGGTTTAGAAGTAGATTTAAGTAAGGAAAGTGCAACAAAGCATACAGCCTATGACACAATTGATGAAGAATTTGAGAAGTTATTAAAAGAAGGAGGTAAGTAATTATGATCACTAGAATGACAAAATTAATTAAGGCGTATGTATATGAGGGATTAGAGCGAATAGAGGATCCAGCTATTATGGTGAAACAATATATTCGAGATGTGAAGGAAGAAATTGAAAAGTGTGAAATGAAAATCCAAAAGCATACACAATTAACGCAATCGTTAGAGTTGAATTTGAAGCAAGCGAAGGAACTTGTGTCTAAGCGTGAAGAGCAGGCACAAATTGCTGTGAAAGCTGAAAATGATGAATTAGCTCGAAAAATCTTACGAAGTAAGAAAGAAGTATGGGAACAAATGAATCAATATGAAAAGCTAATGGTTGAAAATAAAGAGCAGCTAAAGCAAAAAAGAGAGCAGCTTGAACAGTTAAAATTAAAATATCATCAACTTAAGGAACGGAACACAGAGTTAGTCTTGCGAGTGCGAGCAGCTTGGGCGAAACAACATTTAAACACGGAGAAGAAAAAGGAAGAAAATACTATTTTCGAATGGATGGAAGAACATGTAACAGAACCTACATGGGAAAATGAAAATGAAATTGAAATGGAGCTAAACAAATTAAAAGAAAATCTTGAATAGCTTATTAATAAGCTATTCAAGATTAATAAGGAAGAGCAGAAATAAAATAATCGGTTTCTGCTCTTTATTTAAAAGAAAATAAAAAGGAGAAAGAAAGTAGAATAGCTTAATTTAAACGGATAACTTAAGTTCTTTTTTTCTAGGCTTTTTGTTAAATATTTAATATAGTTTAAAAGTGAGATAAGGAGGGGGAAAAGTGAAGGTCCTATTTGGAGTGCTATTAATCGTTGTTGGACTAGTGTTATTAGTAGGAACAGTCTTCTCTCCGTTAATAAGCTCTAAAAAAAGCAATGACAAAGAAGTAACGGCAGACCTTACTTCGGTCAAGGAGATTGATTTTTCAGGCACGACGGTTAATTGGAATATTCAAATTACTGACAATGACAGGCTAACTGTAGAGCTTCTAAATGAAGCTAGAGAGATGGGTTTATTGTCAAAAATGCAAAATGGAACTTTGAAAATTGAAGTGAATGAACCTAAATTCAGATGGTTTTCTTTTAACTTTCGTGGATCAACGAAAGCAACTGTATATCTACCCAAAAACTATAAAGGCCATCTTAAGGTGAATAGTGTTTCAGGAGATCTTTCATTTAGTGATGATTTTACATTAGAAGATGTAAAGATTAAGACTGTATCAGGTGATGTAGTTGGGTCTACTCTATCTGCTTCACATGTTGAGGTGGCCACTACATCCGGAGATATCGACATGTATCATCTTACTGTGAATTCACTCAAAGCAAACTCTGTATCAGGAGATATTCAAATTGGAGAAATGAATGGTGAAGTAGAGGGAAAAACGGTATCAGGAGATCTTTATATTCAATATGAAAACGAAAATCAAAAGGCTTACTTAAAAACGGTTTCTGGCGATGTTGAGTTGTTGATTCCATTAGCAAATGCAGTAGTTAGCCTTAATTCAATATCAGGAAATTTACGAGTTGAAGCAAAGATGCATGATCAAATGATTCAACCGAGATCAATCTCTGGTAAAATAGGTGAAGGATTACATCAAATGACGATAAAAACGACATCAGGGGATATTCGAATCCGTTGATCGTGACGAAAGGAGCGAGGGCATGAGGAAGCAAACATTATTTGGGATTATTTTTGTTGTCGTCGGTCTTAACATACTTTTTAATACAATGCATCTCTCAACAGGATCCTTTGTTGCTCCGCTCATCTTTTTTGCGATTGGCTTGTTTCTCTATAAACGTAAACATAATTTTATTAGCCTTGTGTTCTTTATTGTCAGTGCTAGTATTATTTTTGATCAGCTTTTAGGCATGAATTTTATGGGGATTCTTATTGCGGTAGTTGCTCTTTATTTTGGTATTCGCTTAGTGAAGGAGCCTAAAAAAAGAGGCAGGAAGGAAGCAAAAGAAGCAAAAAAGGAAAAGAATCAGGAATCACAAGACGAAGAAAAGCAACAGGGAAATAATAGTGAACAAAAACAAGAAAAAAATGATCAACAGGAAAAGCAATTAAAAGAGGAACGTATCATCTTCACTCCAACTATGCGAAGAACCTTAATTGGGGATATTCGTTATTTAGGAGAGCCTTTCGAGCTAGATGATTTAACGATTTGGAATGGAATTGGCGATGTTCGGATTGATTTATCAAAAGCAATTATTCCTGAAGGTGAAACGGTTATTATTGTCCAAGCAATTATTGGTCAGATTGATTTTTATGTACCAGAGGATTTAGCGATTGCAATTCAAGCTTCTTCCACGATAGGAGAGGTTTCGCTTTTCCATGAGAGTCATGGAGGAATTAATCAGCAGCTAAGCATTGCGACAAAAGAATATAAAAAGGCTCCAAGGCGTGTGAAGCTCATTCTTTCTACTTTTATAGGCGAAGTGAAGGTGAGGGCAGTATGAGAAAGCGGTTAGCTAGTATACAATGGCAATTTATTCGACATAGTTTGATTGTGACATTGTTACTTTCCTTTTTATTGCTTTTTATTATAACTTATGAAGAAACTCGGGGATTGCTTCTTGTTTTTGATCGGAAGTTATTAGGAGTTCCAATTATTATTTTGATGATTGCTGTCATCATGGTAACCGGCTTAATTAGTGGATATATTCAAGCAGACCCAATTAGAAGAAGAGTTGATCAATTAGTCCACGGTGCTCTGAGGTTTGAGCGGGGAACATTTACTCATAGAGTGACGATTGAGGGGGAAGATGAATTAGCAGAATTAGCTAGGCGCATGAATGGAATGGCCCAGAACATTGAAGAGCAAGTAGCGTCGTTGCAACGTTTGTCAGCTGAACGAGCTGCGATGCAAGAAACGGTAAAAAAAGCAGCGGTTACAGAGGAACGACAACGGTTAGCAAGGGATTTACATGATGCTGTTAGTCAACAGTTGTTTGCTATTTCTATGATGACAGCAGCCATTAAACAAACGATGGCACAAGAATCGGGTACAACAGTGGAGCAAGTGAAAATGGTAGAAAGTATGGCAAATACCGCACAAGCTGAGATGCGGGCACTATTGTTGCACCTTAGACCAGCCCATTTAGAAGGAAAGAGTTTAGAAGACGGTATTAAACAATTGTTTGAGGAGATGCAGAAAAAGTACGGGATGGATGTAAATGTATCGATCCAAGAGGATGTGTCTGTTCCAAAGGGAATTGAAGATCAAATCTTCCGTATGATTCAAGAAGCGATCTCTAATGTACTCAGACATGCAAAAGCTACACAACTCGAACTTCAGCTAAAACAAACGAATCAGGAGTTAAAGGTTAAACTAATTGATAACGGAATTGGATTTGATGCGAAAGGAGTTCAACAAAACTCTTATGGTTTGCATACAATGAAAGAGCGGATGAACGAGATAGGGGGGACGTTGCAAATCATATCTGTTCCGAATAAAGGAACGCAAATAGAGGCGAATATTCCAATTACTTGGAAGGGGGAATAGAAATGATACGGGTATTGTTGGTCGATGATCATGAAATGGTGAGGATGGGTTTGTCTGCCTTTTTATCAACACAGTCTGATATGGAAGTTGTTGGACAAGCAAATAATGGCAAGGAAGGAGTGAAAATTGCTCTTTTAGAAAAACCAGATGTTATTTTAATGGATTTAGTAATGGAAACAATGGATGGCATTGCAGCAACAGCTGAAATAACGAAACACTTACCTTTTTGTAAAGTGATTGTACTTACGAGTTTCATTGATGATGAAAAAGTATACCCGGTTATTGAAGCAGGTGCTTTTAGTTATCTATTGAAAACGTCCTCGGCGATTGAGATTGCGGAGGCGATTAGAGGGGCATCACAAGGAAAGTCAGTCGTTGAAGCGAAAGTAACAAATAAAATGATGGATCGTATGAGAGGGAACAAGCAAAGGCCGTTACACGAATCATTAACACCACGCGAAAAAGAAGTACTTGAGTTGGTTGGCGAAGGAAGAAGCAATCAAGAAATAGCTGATACACTATTTATTGGAATCAAAACAGTCAAAACTCATGTGAGTCATATTTTACAAAAATTAGAGTTAGATGATCGAACACAAATAGCCGTATATGCTCACCGTACAGGGATAGTAAAATAGAAAACATGCAGAGCTACTTTACCTGCATGTTTTTCAAGTTGGTGTAACTTCTATTAGAAATGAAAAGTAGTTACAAATGACGGACGTGGGAAAATCTCTGTTGGTAGAGCAGATGATGTTCCACGCTTTTTGTGTGCATTGCTATAAGACTTTGATGTTTGCCATGTCTTAAAGGATTCCTCATGATCCCAAATGGTCATAATCGCGTAAGTATCATCTTTCAGTGGCCGGAGAATACGGATTGCTTGGAAGCCTGGTTCTCCTTCAACTAGCCCTGCGCGATTTAAGAAGCGTTCTTCAAAGGCTGGACGTCCATCTTCAATAACGGGGATATTATTTATAACGATATACCCTTCTGTTTGGATTGTCCCAGTCTCGCTAATGATTTCATACTGTTTAGCATCAGTATGATTAACATCTTCTTCTACGTATTTAAAGTGACCTGATTCTCCTTGAATTCTTAATCCATTTACATCTGAAGTCTCTTTAGCTGAAATAGGTATAATGCTTGCTTTTTTCACTAGGGTTCCCTCCTTAAATGTACATACTTTTTGAAACAAATTAACAGTTGGTTCGTAGGTAAGTGTACCGATTCGTGATTTAGCATGCAACTGTTATGAACTTTATAGATACGGGTATAGTAGGTAATAGAAGGGAGGTGAAAGATTTGAAAAGAAAGGTTTTTATAGGCGTTTCTACTATATTAGCGACGATACTTTTAGCTATGATTATATATTTAGTTATTCTTTTAGTTGGGAATTATGCGATTGATGATCAGAAGCTTGTGATGAAAACGACTACTTCTGTCGTTGATCAAAATGGAGAAATGGTCTCGCAATTATTTATTGAAAATAGAGAGCCAGTTTCGATTCGAGAAATACCAGAATATGTTCAACAAGCATTTATATCTGTAGAAGATGCACGTTTTCATGAGCACCTGGGGTTTGATTTTCGTTCAATTGGACGAGCGCTCTATCGAGATATTTTAGCTGGAGCAAAAGTAGAGGGTGGAAGCACAATCACCCAACAACTGGCAAAAAATGTATTTTTAACAAACGAGAAAACAATACTAAGAAAAACCAATGAAGTACTTATTGCGATGAATTTAGAACGTAAATATAGCAAAAATGAAATTCTAGAAATGTATTTAAATCGTATTTATTTTGGCCATGGTGCATATGGAATTCAAGCGGCTTCTAACTTATATTTTAATAAAGACGTGCAAGATTTATCGATTGAGGAAGGGGCGTTACTTGCTGGCTTACCGAAAGCTCCAAATTCTTATTCACCAATTACTTATCCCGAGCGGAGCAAACAAAGGCGAGACCTTGTATTAACTCTTATGGAGCGACAAGGTCAGTTACATGCAGAAGAAGCTAAGCATTTACGTGGAAAGACAGTTGTAATTAATCCAAATCAAGTTACAGAAAATGCTGCTTATTTAACGTATATTGATATGGTTCTTGATGAAGCACGGATTCGGTACCATTTAACAAATGAAGAAGTCTTAACAGGCGGCTATCAAATTGTTGTTCCAATCAATAAGCAGATTCAAGAAATATCTTATGAAAAATTGCAAGAAAATCATTATTTTCCTAGTGGGAATGCTGATGCAGAAGCTGCATTCGTTCTTCTTGATGTTAATACAGGAGGCGTCTTAGCCGTACAAGGTGGACGAGAGTATGTGAGAAGGGGAATCAATCGGGTCAACGTGGGGCGTCAACCGGGGTCAACAATCAAACCACTAGCAGTTTACGCACCTGCACTTGAACTAGAACACTATCATCCGTACTCCCCACTTGTCGATGAATTACTTGATTATAATGGATATACTCCAAGAAATTTTAATCATCAATATTCAGGGAAAACGACTATGTATGATGCACTTACTCATTCCGCTAATGCGCCTGCTGTATGGCTATTAAATGAAATTGGAGTTGAAACGTCCGTTCATACATTAGGTCAATTTGGGATTGAAACAACAGATAGTGGATTAGCTATTGCGTTAGGTGGGCTTACGGAAGGGGCAACCCCTCTGGAGTTAGCGTCTGCGTATCAAGTATTTGCTAAAGATGGACAGCGATCAGACCCTTATTTTATTGAAGCGATTTACAAGTCAAATGGAGATAGGCTCGTAGGGGATGAACGTATGGAACAAACCGTTGTTTCAGGTCAAACCGCCTGGTATATGACAAGGATGCTTCAATCTGTTGTTGAAAATGGGACAGGTAGACAAGGGGAGGTTACCACCTCACTTGCAGGAAAAACAGGTACGACTTCGTATCCAGAAATAGAAGGAGCAACAATGGATGCATGGTTTGTAGGTTATACTCCTACAGTTGTTGGTTCTGTTTGGATGGGCTATGATGTTACATCGTCAGAACACTATCTTAAAGGAGGAAGTGCTTATCCGACAGTTCTGTTTAAAGATATCCTCAATGAATTACCAAATACAATGAGGGAAGTGGCATTTTTGAAACCTGAGGAAGTGGAAGAAATAGAGCCGCCTATTGAGCTGCCAATTTTAACTGATGTAACAGCAACCTTCTCTATAGGTGGAAGAGGATTTTCAAGTATTCTCTTGGAGTGGACTGGGAAAGATGATGATAGGGTCTACTATCATATTTATGAAAAGAGCAAAGAGGATAGGAAGAAAATCGCAACCGTCGTTGGACAAAATCACTATTATATTAGTAGTGCGAATCCGTTTTCTACGAAACAGTTTGAAGTCGTTCCTTATGATTCGATCACAGAACAAGAAGGAGAGCGTTCTAACCTTGCTAAGGTTACATTTAAATTTGGGTTTCATTAACGAATTAGTATTATAAGTTAAGGGATATGCAAATCAATAAACAGATACGTATTTTCCAGAACAGGAAAAGAAAAAGTCTGAATGAGTTCTGTCGTTTCAATATCTCTGTATAGATCAGAAAGAAAACCTTTTTGGTTCATGTCCATGTTGACAATGTTTTGCAGAAAAAATGGTCGCCAACCCCAATTCTTATTTCTGAAATGGTTAATTATTATCCAGGAAGCATTTGTTTTATATGAGTGCCGGACAATTGATTGCCAATACGATTGCACACATAAATACGAAAGCAATGTGCTGGTAGTAGGGGCAGGATCCTAGCAATATATTGGTCGTAATTATTCGTATAGGGGATCATTTTTAATATAGAACCGCGTAACTTGTAACGTCCAAGAATTTCGTAACCTACAACGGAATGCTGATCAGCACCGATGATTGGTTGAAAGTATGGGAGTATTTGTTCCAAACAAAGGGATGTAGGGATAGTGTAACTCATAGCTCTCCTCCTATGACGAATCCTGTTTACTATTCTAACATTAGAAAGTTTATCTCACATGATTTCCGTTGATTAAAGAAATATAACATTCATCAATTTTATGACAGTTTAATCGATTGGGTATACACGTAATTATTCGATCATTATAGTAAAAGTTGTATAAAATGCTTTTTGGACCTTATTCAAGTAAAATAGATACTATGAGATGTAAAAGAAGGAGTGGCAGAATGGATCAGAAGAGGTTTAACGATACGTTTTTAAAAGCATGTAGAGGAGAAGAACATGATCACGTGCCTGTATGGTATATGAGACAAGCTGGGAGATCTCAGCCTGAATATCGAAAGATTAAGGAGAAATATTCTCTTTTTGAAATTACTCATCAGCCGGAGCTATGTGCATATGTGACCAAATTGCCTGTAGACCAATATAACAATGATGCTGCAATTTTATATAAAGATATTATGACCCCCCTACCTGCAATAGGAGTAGATGTAGAAATTAAGTCAGGGATTGGTCCAGTGATCGAAAACCCAATCAAATCTAAAGTTGATGTTGAAAAGTTAGGGGAAATTACACCAGAGGAAGATGTCCCTTATGTTCTAGATACGATTAAATTGTTACGTGAACAATTAACAGTTCCACTTATTAGTTTCGGTGGAGCACCCTTTACGCTGGCTAGCTATATGATTGAAGGAGGTCCTTCCAAAAATTATAACAAGACAAAAGCATTTATGTATGCACAGCCAGAAGCATGGCATTTACTTATGGAAAAGCTTGGAGAAATGACTATTACATATGTTAAATCACAAATTGCTGCCGGAGCCGAGGCCATTCAGATCTTTGATTCATGGGTAGGAACGTTAAATGTAGCGGATTATCGGTTGTTCGTAAAACCGATTATGAATAAAATCTTTGCTGAATTAAAACAAGAAAATGTCCCTTTAATTATGTTTGGTGTTGGAGCTAGTCATTTAGCAAATGAATGGAATGATTTGCCATTAGATGTAGTAGGACTTGATTGGCGCTTATCAGTACAAGAAGCGAGGGATTTAGGAATTAAAAAGACCGTGCAAGGCAATCTTGACCCAGCTATTTTATTAGCGCCATGGGACGTCATTGAAGAACGTGCTAAAGCGATTTTAGATCAAGGTATGAAAAACCCTAACTTTATTTTTAATTTAGGTCACGGTGTCTTCCCTGAGGTACAACCTGAAACATTAAAGAGATTAACTGCTTTTGTGCATGATTATTCTATGAACAAGTAAGGTGAGGTGAGAAGATGAGGAAGAAAAAAATTGGATTACTAGTTATGGCTTACGGAACTCCAAGAACAAAAGATGAAATAGAACCGTATTATACACATATTCGCCGCGGGAGAAGACCATCTGAGGAAGCGTTAGAAGAATTAACGGAGCGGTATGAAGCGATTGGAGGAATTAGCCCACTCGCAAAAATTACAGAGGACCAAGCTATTGGACTTGAACAACAATTAAACAAAAACTTTGAAGATATTGAGTTCAAAGCATACCTTGGTTTGAAGCACATTGATCCTTTCATTGAAGATGCTGTGAAACAAATGAAAGAAGATGGAATAGAAGAGGCGGTTAGTTTAGTACTTGCACCACATTTTTCTACTTTTAGTGTAAAATCCTACAATGGACGAGCTCATGAGGAGTCTAAAAATGTACAAGGACCAACCATTTACAGTGTTGATAGTTGGTATGATGAACCTCTTTTTATTGACTATTGGGTCAATCAGGTGAAGAAAACAATGCAAGAAATTAAAAACAAAGATAAAGCCTGTGTCATATTTTCTGCACATAGTTTGCCGGAGAAAATCACAGAAATGGGTGACCCCTATCCACAACAATTACAAGAAACGGCGGATCTGATTGCAGAAAAAGCAGGGATTGATCATTATACTATTGGTTGGCAAAGTGAAGGGAACACACCTGATCCTTGGCTTGGACCAGATGTGCAAGACTTGACTCGAGATCTATATGAGAAACAAGGCTACACTTCAATGGTTTATTGTCCAGTAGGGTTTGTGGCTGATCATTTAGAAGTTCTGTATGACAATGACATTGAATGTAAGATTGTCACAGATGAGTTAGGTATTGATTATTATCGCCCAGAAATGCCAAACGCGAAGAATGAATTTATTGAATGTCTAGCGACAATTGTTGAAAAAAAGCTTGCAGAGAAAAGGTGACTGCTGTGGACAAGAAACGACGAATTGCGATAATCGGTGGTGGAATCACTGGTTTAGCAGCCGCACAAAAACTTGAAAAAGCAAGAAAAAATGGTGAACATATAACCTATGATTTATTTGAAAAAAGCGGAGTACTTGGTGGGAAAATCAAAACAGAGCGAGTAAATGGATTTGTAATTGAACTTGGTCCAGACTCTTATTTAGCTAGAAAAGAAAGTATGACTAGGCTTGCTAAAGAGGTTGGGTTGGAAGATGAATTACTTTCGAATGATACCGGACAAGCGTATGTGTTAAAAGGTGAGACGCTTCATCCAATTCCTGGTGGAGCAATAATGGGTATTCCGACGGAAATTAAGCCCTTCTTAACTACTAGCCTTTTATCACCAATAGGAAAGTTAAGAGCAGCAGGTGATTTTTTCCATCCACGGATAACAGTTAAAGATGAAGATATATCTCTTGGGAATTTCTTTAGACGGAGATTAGGAAATGAAGTTGTAGATAGTCTCATTGAACCTCTTTTATCAGGGATTTATGCTGGTAATCTTGATAAGCTTAGCTTAAAAGCTACTTTCCCGCAATTTCAACAAGTCGAACAAAAGCATGGAAGCCTCATTCGTGGAATGAAGGGTTCAAGAGCTAAACAAACCCAGCCTCAATCTGAACCAGTCAAGGAAAAAGGAATGTTTTTAACTTTCCGAAAAGGGTTAGGATCATTTGTTGAGGCAATTGAAGCACAATTAGATGCAAATGTAATTCATAAAAATAGTGACTTAACGAAAATGTTTAAACGGGATGGACAATTTCATTTGGAGTTTGCTAATGGCGAGACAAAGCTTTATGATCACGTGATTATGACGACACCACCAAAAGTTACAGCTGACATTTTACAGGACTATCCATACTTTGCGTATTTACATGATATGGAGGCAACAACGGTAGCCACTGTAGCAATGGCTTATAAAAAAGATAAAGTAACGATTCCATATGATGGAACTGGTTTTGTTGTATCAAAGAAAAGCAATCATGCGATTACCGCCTGTACGTGGACACATAAAAAATGGCAACACTCAACACCTGAAGGATATGCCTTACTTCGGGCTTATGTTGGACGAGCTGGTGATTCTGCGATTGTTTCACGAAATGATGAAGAAATACTAAGTGCTGTACTTTATGACCTTAAGCAGGTTATTTCAATTGAAGGAAAACCTGAATTTTTCTTTATTAAACGTTGGCAAGAAGCCATGCCCCAATATAATGTGGGTCACACGTTTAAAATGAGTAAGATCAAAGAAGATATTGCCCGTAATCTCCCAGGGTTATATCTTGCAGGTGGGGGATATGAGGGAATAGGCTTACCTGATTGTATTGATCAAGCAGAAGTAGTTGTAGAGCGAATTTTAAAAAAATGATAGAGTAAACAGAGGATGACTGAGACGTTTTGTACCTAGTGCCTGCAATCAATTGATCGCACTTAGAGAGAATTCGTATGGTTATCCTCTTTTTCTACATTTATAAGAAAAGATAGGAAAGTTCATATAAAGGAGATGGAATCATGTTTACCTCTACTGACCAACTAAGTCTTATTGATCAAACTGATTTACAATCTGAATTGCAAATCCAACATTGGATGTCGCCTTCATTTTCTAATCTTTGAAAATCAATCAATAAAAGATATTTTAGAAGTATTAACACAAAAAGATGAAGACATTATCATCCTTAATAAAGATTATAGCGTGCGTGGAGTGATTTCGAACGAGATGATGTATCGTTTGTTATTAAATGGTACAGACATTGCTGAACGAATAAATGAATCATGGATTGAAAAAGTGCCCACGATTGATTCGGCTGCTTCTATTTTAACTGTCAAGTTTCATGGAAGAGTTATTCCTGTTATTGATCAAGAACAAAGAGTTATTGGGAAAATCAGTGCAAGAGAAATGATAATGGCTCAAGAGTTCTTAATTCATTCGATTCAACACAATGTAAATATAATTGATATTATTCTTGATATTGCATATGAAGGAGTTACCGTAGTCGATCGAAACGGTTTTATTGTAAAAATGAATCAAGCCTATCGTAATTATTTAGGGATCGATACAGATGAGGTTATAGGTAAGCATGTGACAGATATTATTGATAACACACAACTACATAAAACAGTTAAAACAGGAATTCCTCAAAGAGGAGAGCTGCAAGTTATTCGTGGTCAAAAAATGATCGTACACCGTATTCCGATTTGGCGAAATAATGAATTAATAGGCGCAATCGGAATGTTGATTTTTGAAGGTGTTACTGAGTTGTATCGTATTTTGGAGAATGCAACAAAGGCCCCTAACAGCTTAACAAAGCAACTAGTAGATAAGAACATTGAGGTTCCTAAAAAAGGAACTCATTCAAAAACATTTGATCAAATTTTAGGAGTAAGTGGGGAACTAACGGCATGTAAAAGGATCTCAAAAAAGGCAGCAAAATCGAATGCGACGGTTCTCATCACGGGAGAAAGTGGGACAGGGAAAGAGGTATTTGCTCAAGCCATCCATTCCGCTAGCTCAAAAAATGAGGGGTCTTTTGTCGCTATTAATTGTGCAGCCATACCGGAGAATCTTCTTGAATCTGAACTATTTGGTTATGAAGATGGAGCCTTCACAGGTTCTAGAAAAGGAGGAAGTCGGGGAAAGTTTGAAATGGCTAATGGGGGTACGATGTTTCTAGACGAAATTGGAGACATGCCAAAGCAAATGCAAACAAAGATACTTCGAGTTCTAGAAGAACGAGAAGTAGTAAAGGTTGGCGGGAGCAGTAGTATTCCTATTAATGTGCGAATCATTGCTGCAACTAACCACAACCTATTTGAGCGAGTAAAAGAAGGTTTATTTAGGGAAGATTTGTATTACCGGCTGAATGTTATTCATATCGAGATTCCTCCTTTAAGACGAAGAAGAGAGGATATTCCTTTGTTATTCTCCCACTATTTAAAACACTTTTCAGAAGTTTATGGTGTTAATGAAAAGAAAGTTGATCATAGCGTGATGGAGCAGTTAAGAGTGTATGAGTGGCCGGGAAATATACGTCAGCTAATAAATATTGTTGAACAACTTATTACGTTAGTTGATGATCATACGATAAGGATTACTCACTTACCAAACATAATCAAGGAACAGAAGGTAGAATTCGTAGAAGAAGAAAACTCTCTTAAGTCAGAACGAATTGAAAAAGAAAAACTATTAATTAAGCGTATTTTAGAAGAAGTAGACGGTAATAAGACGAAGGCAGCCAAACGACTAGGAATTCATCGGACAACGATTTATAAAAAAATAAGACAATATGGTTTAAACCATTAGAGAATTGTATCCAAAAAGCTACAGTGTAGCTTTGTAGTGTTGCTTTATTTATACAGTGTTGTAGATTGAGATATCTAAAAAAAGGCATATTTTCAACATTTTAAAAGTTGGCACAGCTCTTGCATAATAAAAAGTATAACGATAAGGGGGGAAGTTATATGGATGGTGCAATAGTTCATTTACCGAGAAGCATTTTCTACGGGAAAAGGAGCTTCAGAAAAGTTGGCGAGGAAACAGCTAAGCTTGGAAAAAAAGCATTGATCATAAGTGATCATGTTATGAAGGGTTTAGGAAATTTAGAGAAGTGTCATGAGTATTTACGAAAATCTGCAGTAGACTATGTGGATTATTTAGATGTTTCTAGTGAACCCACTGATGAATACGTTCACAATGCCCTTTCTTTAAGAAAGGCAGAAAACTGTGATGTTATTATCGCTTTGGGGGGAGGGAGTTGTATAGATACAGCTAAAGCGGTGGCGGTCTTAGCAACGAATGGTGGAGAGGTTAGCGACTATATGAATTTGAAAACGCTCGCATCAAGCAAACCTTTACCACTTATTGCAATCCCAACGACTGCTGGTACAGGTTCAGAGGCAACCGATGTGACAGTCATAACCAATACAAGAAATGATGTAAAAATGATGATTAAACAACCTGCCTTTATGCCTGAGGTTGCAATCGTTGATCCAGTATTAACTATTTCATCACCGAAAAATACAACAGCTGCCACAGGGGTAGATGCCCTAACACATGCATTAGAGGCATTTATCTCAAAAAAGGCACATCCTTTCACTGACCATTTAGCCTTATCAGCTATCAAATTAATTACAGAAAATATATTAGAAGCCTATCATAATGGGACCAATTTAGAGGCAAGAGACAAAATGATTTATGGCTCGATGCAAGCTGGTATGGCATTTTCTAACGCTTCTGTATGCTTAGTCCATGGGATGTCACGGCCACTTGGGGCACTGTTTCATGTACCGCATGGAATTTCAAATGCAATGCTTTTGCCAACAGTTTTAGAATACACGAAAGATTCATGTTCCATGAGACTAGCTGAAATAGGGCGCTACTTATATCCTGAGTTGAAAGGGTCTCCAGATGAATTGGTAGCAAACAGATTTGTCTCTGCTATTTTGCAACTTTGTCAAAGTTTACATATACCTAATATCAAAACTTGGGGTGTCGATGAACAAGAGTTTGAAGGTGTTCTTTGGAAGATGGCAAAAGATGCGATTGAAAGTGGAAGTCCGGCAAATAACCCAAATGTACCAACAGTAGAAGAGATTGTTTCTTTATATCGTCATGCCTATTCATATGAGTATTCATTAAAAAAGGCTAATTTATTCTGATGGAGAATATAAACAAATAATAAAAAAGTGAAAAGGAGTTCATAAAAAATGACAATTCAAACAAAAGCAGTTTTAAAAAATTACATTAACGGCGATTGGATCACTTCTAGTTCAGGTGAATATGCAATTGTCCCCAATCCGGCAACAGGTGAAGAAATTGCTCGAGTTCCACTATCTACAAAAGAAGATGTAAATTTTGCAGTTAAAACAGCTAAAGAAGCGTTTAAGTTATGGAAAAAAACACCGGTACCAAAAAGAGCTCGTATTCTTTTTAAATACCACCAACTTTTAATGGAAAACAATGAAGAGTTAGCGCGTTTAATAACGAAAGAGAATGGCAAGTGTTATGATGATGCATATGGAGAAGTATTGCGTGGGATTGAGTGTGTGGAATTTGCAGCGGGAGCTCCTAGCCTAATGATGGGAGAAGTGTTACCGGATATTGCAACAAACATAGAATCGAGCATGTACCGATATCCAGTAGGAGTAATCGGCGGCATTTCACCTTTTAATTTTCCAATGATGGTGCCATGTTGGATGTTCCCATTAGCTATTGCTTGCGGTAACACATTTGTGTTGAAACCGTCTGAACGAACGCCATTGCTTGCTGAACGTTTAGTTGAGTTGTTTACAGAGGCTGGTTTACCAAAAGGCGTTTTAAATTTAGTTCATGGCGCACATGATGTTGTTAATGGATTACTCGAGCACAAAAATGTTGATGCTATTTCATTTGTAGGATCACAGCCAGTTGCTGAGTATGTATACAAAACGGGTGCTAGTTATGGCAAGAGAGTTCAAGCTTTAGCTGGTGCAAAAAACCATTCTATTGTTCTAGCAGATTGCGATATGGAAAAAACAATTCAAGGGATTGTTGGTGGAGCATTTGGAAGTGCTGGTCAACGTTGTATGGCGACTTCGGTTGTTGTCGTTACAGAAGATATTGCTGATGAACTAATTTCAAAATTAATAGAAGCTGCTGATGAGTTAGTTTTAGGAGATGGCTGTGATAAATCTGTGAATTTAGGTCCGGTCATTCGTAAGTCACATTTAGATAAGGTCAACCAGGCGATTGAAGAAGGTGTTTCCGAGGGAGCAACTCTAGTTCGTGACGGACGATTAGATGGAAAAGATCTTGATGGATACTTTCTAGGTGCCACCATATTTGATCATGTGACAACTGAGATGAACATATGGAAAAATGAAATCTTTGCTCCAGTTCTTTCGATTGTTCGAGTGAAAGACTTAACGGAAGCGATTGATGTGACAAATGAATCTGATTTTGGTAATGGTTCTGTTTTGTATACGGATAGTGGAGCGGCTGTGCGTCAGTATCGAGAGGATATTGAAGTAGGAATGCTTGGTGTAAATGTAAATGTACCGGCTCCAATGGCATTTTTCCCTTTCTCTGGCTGGAAAAATTCATTCTATGGCGATTTACATGCCAATGGAAAAGATGGGCTGAACTTTTATACGAAAAGAAAGATGTTAACTGCGCGTTGGTAATTTCTTAAATTGTGGAGAAGACAGAAGTGATGAATGACTCTTTTCTGTCTTCCTTTTTTGCGTGGTTTACTCCCAGTTTTGAATACGAGCTATTTGCTCTTGGCGTTCTTGTTCCAATTTTTGTTGTTCAAGGACTCGCTCCAAGTCTAGCCCAGAATATTTGCGTTTTTTGATTGTAATCGTAAATAAAATGAAGTGAAATGTCACATTTATTGCCTCCTAGATTGTAACTTCTTGTCATTCAGGTGAGGCCCTTCACCTGCTCATACCAACCTTGTAAAATCGTCCCTTTTAGAAAAATCATTGCTATTACCTCCTTTTTAGAAATTTTTGATGAGTTATTGCATGAATTTGTGAATTTGTTGATCATGGTACTCCTGTAGTTTTTGTTGTCTTACGAGCTTTTCCAGTTCCTCACCAGTGTATTGTCTTTTCTTTATTGATATCGTAAATATTAAAAAGGTAAATGTCATGTAATCACCACCCTTCATATTAGGATACAGAAAGCGTAAAGAAGATCATTTTCCATAAAATGATAATTAAAAAGCGTAAAAAAACCACAGGGAAACGTTCCTGTGGTTTTGGTAATAAAAAAGACCACAGGTTTACGTTCACCTGTGGTCTGTAGATTCGGCTTAAAACAGAATTAATACACTTCTCGGTTGAGGCCAGCAGGTATTGAACGTGAGATATATGAAGTTACATTTAATGTTCCGGTTCTTTTCATCATCTTGTTCAACCTCCTTTGCTCTCAAATTTGCTTTCATAAGGAATTATATCCAAACTATGGTAAAGTGTAAACAGAAAATGCGAATTTTCCTTGCCTATTTGACAATTATGATTGACAAAGGCAAAACCCGCCCATTTCGATTGAATGTGAGCGGGTTAGATCATTATTGATTTAGAATAGCGTCAAGACGAGTGGTATCAACAAATCCATCAAGATCAGGGTCTGTATCCATGAACTTTAATTCATAAGAAGCATCAGCCCAAGCTTGTAATGCTTCAGGATGAGTATCTGTTGTCACAGCTAAACGCGTCCAAGCTTTTTCAAGAACTGTTTCTGGCAAACGGTTTTGAGTTAAGTCAAATAGATGATCGTTAATTGTAGTAAGGGTATCATCCGTGTTTTCTTGGGTGTAGGCAACAGCTTGTTTATGACCTCGTAGTACAGCATCAACAGCTTCTGGATTTTCTTCTAGGAATTTTTTAGATGTAACAACGACAACACTTGCTAATTCTTCACCTAAGAAAACGTTGTTCCATTCAGTGACTACATTTGCATTTAGTTCTTCAACTAGATATGTTCCCCAAGGTTCTGGAGCTGCGGCAGCATCAATTTGTCCTTGCTCAAACATCGCAACCATATTGGCTGGTGCAATACGAGATTGATGTTCTACTGTTCCACCAACACGGTTTGATTCAAGACCGATTTCTTTTAACATCATTTCAAGCTGAACGTTATGAGTGCATCCATTTCCTGGTGTGCAAAATGATTTTCCGCCAAAATCTTCAAGCGTTTCAATTCCAGAATCCTCACGAGAAACAATTAGAGTAGCGCCATTTGCAGCTGCACCTAACACAACGATATCTCCACCTGTAAGAAAGTAGTTAATTGCTGGACCTGGTCCAACATAGCCAATATCTAGATTGCCAGTTTCAAGAGCTTCAATAAAATCATTTCCATTAGGAAAATGAGTATATTCAGCTCCTCTCTCTCCTAATTCTTCATCAAAATAACCTTTTTCTTTTCCGATAATTGCAGCTGCATGATCAAGATTTGGAAAGTACCCAATGCGAACGTCCTCTTCTGTATTTGAACCACCTGTACTTCCAGCGCCACAAGCTGTTAACGCTCCTAGTACGAAGGCGATACCGGTTGCTTTAAACCATTTTTTCATTTTATTCTCTCCCTTTTCTCTTTTCTCTTTATATTTTGTGTAATTCGGATAGTTGCAAATTGCTTCACTCATTGCGTAGGAATTATTCAGAGGGTAAAAAGCTCCTTTTGGAATAATCTCTCTACTTTGCATATCCCCAACGTGTAAGAACTTTACGTTCAATCGGATTGAAAATACAATACTCTACAATAAGACCAATGACTGCGATAATAATCATAATTGCAATAACAAGTTCCATATTAAAAAAGTCTCTTGCATCTAGTAATGTACGACCGAGTCCGCCTCGACCTAATAATTCAGCAGCCATTAATGCACGCCAACCGAAAGCCCAAGATAAACGAACACCTGTTAGTGCTGAGGGGATTGAAGCCGGAATCATAACTTTCCATATCAATTCATACCCGCGATAGCCCATTGTTCTAGCAGCCCGAATTAGTAAAGGCTGAACATTTTTTATCCCCATTCGAACATTCATTGTCATCGGCCAAGTTCCACCTAACACAATAACGAATAAAATCGCTGTTGTTCCGCCTTGAAACATAACAAGAGCAAGAGGTAACCAAACAATACTTGGCACAGATTGTAATGCAACGACTAAAGAGCCAAGTGTTTCATCCGCAAGTTTAGAAGTAGCTAGAATAATTCCAAGAATCGATCCAATAATAACAGCTAGAGCAAATCCAAGTGCTATTCGGCCTAAACTAGTTGTTAAGGCAACCGTCAAAATTCCTGTTTCAAAAAAACCTTTATACAGCTCTACGAATGAGAGGAGGGGGGACGGAAACATTCGCGTCCCAAAGGCATCGAGTTTATATATGATCTCCCATATCGCGATGAGAGCTGTAAAGAAGAGTAGCCTTCTGACTATTGTAATCATCACCCATTTCCTCCTTCATGACCTTTTCAATCTCACCAGCTAATTGTTTGCTGATTTTTTCTTCAATTGTAGCAAACGCTTCATCAGATGGCTTTCTAGGACGAGGTAAGGGAACATCAAATATATTTAATATCCCTCCTGGCCTTGTGCCCATTAAAACAATACGATCTGATAATAAAATCGATTCGCGTATGTTGTGAGTAACAAAAACAATCGTTTTTCCGGTTTGTTCCCAAATGTATTGAACTTCCTTATGAAGCATCGACCGAGTTTGCTCATCCAATGCTCCGAATGGCTCATCCATTAAAAGAACTTCAGGGTCCATTGCAAGGGCACGAGCAATGGAAACCCGTTGTTTCATTCCTCCGGATAACTCGTGTGGATAAGAATCAATAAACTTACTAAGATGGACAAGTTTCAAATAATCAATGGCACGTTCTCTAGCTTGTTGTTTGTTGTATTGTTTTTTGATTCCAAACATGACATTATCGAGTACAGTCAGCCATGGCATTAAGGCAGCTTCTTGAAAAACCACTCCACGGTCTACACCAGGTCCTGTTACTTGACGATCCCCGACGAGAACGACTCCAGAGCTGGCTTTATCTAGCCCTGCAATAATATTAAGTAAAGTGGACTTTCCGCATCCGGATGGACCTAGCAAAGAAACAAATTCACCTGATTTAACATGTAAATCTATATCATCAAATACAGTATAGGACGTTTGTTCCTGTTTATTTTCAAATGTCTTGCCAACATTTTTTATTTGTACTTCTGCCATATATATCCCTCCCTACCTATATGAGGAAATTGTAATAATTCACATCATTTTAGTTGGTTTTTTAGATAGACTTAGTATATGTAGAAGTTTAGTATCTGTCAATTGTTTTTGATTATTTCCGAGTGTATTTGTAAGAATTGGAAAATATCATTGTGCATAACATGGTTTATTGTAGCTACTTTGTGGTAAGATAATCCATGTAATTGACTTGGTCGAACCTGGTAATTTATTGGAAGGGCGAGGAGAGAACGGAAATGACTAACCAATTAGATGTCTTGAAGGCGTTACGGCAAACACGTCATGATTGGTTGAACGTTATGCAGTTAATAAAAGGAAACTTAGCACTTAAACGATACGATCGTATTGAAGAGATTATTGATCAAGTGACGCAACAGTCAATTTGCGAGAGTAAAATTTCAGAAATACAGGCAGCAAGTGTTGTGTATTTTCTATTAACGTATAATTGGTTCAGCACCAAAATGAAATTGGAGATAGACGTAGCAGGAGACATCTTTTCTCTTGAAAGGGAAGAAGTTCGACTTCTACGACTATGTGAAGAAATTACGGAGAAACTAACAATAGGAAGTTCTATGGATTCTGAAAATCATTTACTACTGACATTTTTATTCAAAGGCGATAAATGTGAAATGACGTTTGATTTTCAGGGAACACTAGATACGAAAAGAGAGGAATGGCAGCAATTCCTAAAGGATTGGGAGCCAGACGTGAAACTTGTTGAAATGAGTCAGCATGAATGCGTGGTCGTAGCAAGTTTTGCGAGAAGTTGAGGTGAAAAGGGATGTTTGTAGATAAGGTAAAAGTATATGTAAAAGGTGGAGACGGCGGCAATGGCCAAGTTTCGTACCGAAGAGAGAAGTATGTACCTGATGGTGGACCAGCAGGTGGTGATGGAGGTCGCGGAGCGAGTGTTGTCTTTGAAGTAGAGGAAGGCTTGCGTACGTTAATGGACTTCCGTTATAAGCGTCATTTTAAAGCTTCACGTGGTGAACATGGACGCCCTAAAAACCAGCATGGGAAAAATGCAGAAGATATGGTTGTAAAAGTACCGCCAGGAACAACAGTAATGGATGAAAAAACAGGACAAGTAGTCGCTGATTTAACGGAACATGGTCAACGTGCCGTTATTGCAAAGGGTGGTCGTGGTGGCAGAGGAAATACTCGTTTTGCTACTCCTGTAAATCCAGCTCCTGATATTGCGGAAAACGGTGAACCAGGGCAAGAGCGAGATGTAATTTTGGAGCTCAAAGTTCTTGCAGATGTTGGTTTAGTTGGTTTTCCAAGTGTTGGGAAATCAACATTGCTTTCGGTTGTATCTGCAGCAAAACCGAAAATAGCTGATTATCATTTCACAACGATTACTCCGAATTTAGGTGTTGTTGAAACTGATGATAATCGTAGCTTCGTAATGGCAGACTTACCAGGGTTAATAGAAGGAGCACATGAAGGTGTCGGCTTAGGCCACCAATTTTTGCGACATATCGAACGAACAAGAGTTATCGTTCATGTAATTGACATGTCGGCGTTAGAAGGACGAGATCCTTATGAGGACTTCCTAAAGATTAATGATGAACTAAAGCAATATAACATGAGATTGCTCGAGCGCCCACAAATAATTGTCGCAAATAAAATGGACATGCCTGAATCGAAGGAAAACCTTGAGATTTTCAAGGAGAAGTTAGATGAAGACTATCCAATCTTTCCTATTTCAGCTATTTCAAAACAAGGGATACGCGAACTCCTTCTAACGGTAGCGGATAAAATTGAGCAAACACCTGAATTTCCGTTATACGAAGAAACAGAAGACTCAACTCGTGTTATTTACCGTCATGAAAAAGAAGAAGTTCCTTTTGTCATAACAAGAGATGACGATGGAACATTTGTCTTATCTGGTGAAGCATTAGAACGCTTATTTAAAATGACTGACCTCACTCGAGACGAATCCATTCGTCGCTTCTCACGTCAAATGAGAGGCATGGGTATTGATGACGCGCTTAGAGAAAGAGGAGCCAAAGACGGAGATTTAGTAAGAATAATGAAATTCGAATTTGAATTTATTGACTAAAGAAGTTTCGCAAAATGGACGGTTTTCCCATTTTGCGAAACTTCGAAGCAATGAGCGTAGCCGATGCAAGGTTTTAAGCTCACTATGAGTGATTTTCTCAAAGTGAGCGCGCATCGTGCGTAGCCATTGTAAAGCCCAAAGAAAAATGGACGGTTTTCCCATTTTGAAAAGCTATATGAAACTGTCTCTCTAGAAGAGACAGTTTTTCTTTGTAAATGGACATTTTTGTGTTGTCAAAAAGTTTCGGCAATTTTATAATGGGAAGATAGCGCTTCGGTGAAAGAGGGTGAATACAATATGACATCAAGAAAATCATTTTATCTTGTACGAGAAGATATGCTAACAGAAGCAATGGAAAAGACACTAGCAGCCAAAGAGCTTTTGCATTCAGGAAAAGTAAAGAAAATTAATGAAGCAGTAAGCAAAGTAGGCCTTAGCCGAAGTGCTTTTTATAAATATAAAGATGGGATTTTTCCTTTTCATACAATGGTAAGAGAGAAAATAATCACACTATCAATAATGTTAGTTGACCGTTCTGGTTCGCTTTCACAGTTACTTGGTAAAGTGGCGGAGACTGGTGCAAATGTATTAACGATCAATCAAACGATCCCTTTACAAGGTAGGGCTAATATGACATTATCAATTGATACAACTCCGATGAAATTAGAATTGGATGAATTGATGGAGTGGCTTGAAAAATTAGATGCAGTAGAGAAAGTTGAGCTAGTTGGTACTGGTTCTTAAGGAGGAGTGGAAGAAATGAGAATTGGATTTTTAGGTCCTAAGGGAACATTCACAGAAATGGCTGCACGAGGCTTGTTTGAGCAAGGAGAATTTGTCTCTTATCGAACAATTCCTTCTTGCATGGATGCAGTGTCAGCAGAGGAAGTAGAAGTCGCTGTTGTCCCAATTGAAAATGCAATTGAAGGGTCAGTTAATTTAACGTTGGATTATTTAATTCATAAGCAAAGGCTCCCCATTGTCGGTGGGATAACGGTCCCGATCGAGCAACACTTTCTTGTGAATCAAAAGAACTCAAGTGAGAAAATTGAAAAGGTTGTTTCTCATCCGCATGCTATTGCTCAATGCCATGAGTTTTTACAAAAGTATTACCCTGATGCTGAGTGGGAATACATGAATTCAACAGGTGCAGCTGCATCATTTGTGAAAGACAATCCAGGATTACCTATTGCCGCGATAGCTAATGAAATCGCTGCAAGTGAATACGAGTTAACGACACTACATGCAAACATTCACGATTTTGCTAATAATCGAACAAGTTTTGTTGTATTAAGTAAAAAGCCAATTATGTTGAGTTGCAACGGACCAACTCATACAGAGGATAAAACAACATTAATGGTAACACTCCCTTCAGATTATTCTGGAGCATTGCACCAAGTATTATCGGCTTTTGCCTGGAGGAAACTTAATTTAACGAAAATTGAGTCGAGACCAACGAAAACAGGATTAGGTAATTATTTCTTTCTAATTGATGTTGAAGGAGTAATGGATGACGTACTGATTCCAGGAGTAACATCAGAGCTTAAAGCACTCGGTTGTGGAGTTGAAATTCTAGGAAGCTACCCGTGCTATACCCTCGAAAAAAGCAAAGCAAAAGCATAACCCTCTTTATTGGTGGGTTATGCTTTTTTCTTAATGAAAGGTGTTATCCTATTTTGCATTGCGCGGAGGCTTATTTGTAGGATAAATTGCTTTTTCAACGTCTTCCGCGGCGATCATGGGATCGACTGTATTGCTAGTTGGTTTGCCTTTTTGACTATAGCCTTTATCACGTTTTTGGCTCAATTTCATACCTCCTTTCATGCATCTTCCTTTAAGATGAGTTAATAAGTAGAAGCTTATACAGGGAATGCAGGAGAACCAAACTATTTGCAATTGGAAATCTAGACCTTATCTACAAAGGTCAGTAGCTAATCACTCAAAATAAACCCGTTTTCTTCTAAAGCTTGTACTGCTGCATTTAATTGATGGTCATGGTCGGCTTCAATTACGTGTAAGTGCACGCCATTTGTTAGTTCAGATAATAAAGCTGACTTGGTATGCCGAACGGATTCGCAAAATTTTTCAACATCAAGTCGAGTAGAAAGCATCAAAGAGGCTGTTATTTCACCATAGATGGCATGCTCAACGATGACCTGTTTCACAGTAACCCCATGATCTACCAGTATAAATAGTTCCTCTTTTGTTTCTGCGGGAGTATGTTGGCACGCAATGATTCGGCTAATACGCATAGAGGGAGTGCTCTGTACATAGATATAGCCTTGAGCTGTTGCGATGATTGGATGTTTCTTTGCTTTTAATATTGAGATATCTTGAACGATGACTTGGCGACTGACATTCGTCCGGCTTGCTAATTCTCCTCCTGTTATCGGCTCGTTTGTATTTGATAACCATTGAATGATCAAGTCTCTTCTTCTGTCTCCTAGTATTTTTTTTCCTTCTGTCACTATCATCAAACCCCTTTAAATTGAACCACGATCTGTTTTAATGTTTCAATAAAATGCAGTACTTGTTCTTCTGTTGTCCCTCGGCCAAATGTAATTCTGAAAAGTTCATGAGCTTCTTCCTTTTTTCGTCCGATGCTTAGAAGTGTACGTGGTGGCTGACTATCACCTACACGACATGCAGATCCTGTTGAGATAGCAAAGCCTTTTCGGTTACATTCCAGCAAGATGAATTGCCCCTCTATTCCTTTTATTCTAAGGCCTATGTGAAAAGGCAAACGGTCTGTTGGATGACCTTCAAATACAAACCTCTTGTCATCACAAAAAGCATCAATTACAAGTTGGCGTAAATTGCCTAAACGTTTCATCTCTTGCTCTGCAATTGGCAAATACTCATCAACTGCTGCTGCAAAGGCAGCTATGCCAGGTACATCAACAGTACCAGCTCTAAAACTAGTTTCATGTGTTGTGCCGTGAAGAAAGGGTGTCCAAGGAGTGTCTTTATCAATGTACGCAGCTCCTACCCCTTTTGGCCCGTAACATTTATGAGCGGTTATACTAGCACTAGTTAATATGTCAGTTGGAATTGGAAGCTTACTAAATGTTTGAACGCAATCACTATGAAAAAGTATACCATTATCCGCCAATAAGTTTCCAAGTAATTCCAAGTCTTGGATAGTTCCGATTTCACTATTGGCATGGGCTATCGAAACTAATATTGTATCTGAAGTAAGAGACGATCGTAAAGACTCGACTGTAACTTGACCATATTCGTTAACAGGAGCAAATTTAATGATAAACCCGTGTTCTTTTAAATAAGTCATAGCTTGTTGAACGGAGTGGTGTTCTCCTTCAGTCGTAATTATTGTTTTTCCTTTAGATTGATGAGCAAAAGCAAGACCAGTCAATGCAAGAAAAGTAGCTTCAGATCCTGATCCTGTAAAATAAACCTCACTACTATCTACATGTAACGCGTCTGCTATTGTTTTTCTGCTTATTGATAAGACATCATCACTTTCAAGACCATTATTATGAAGGCTGCGACTATTTGCAAAAAAATCAGTTGCGACACGATAATATGTTTCAAGTGCAAGTGAAGACATTGGTGTTGTGGCGCTATAATCAAAGTAAATCATGAAACAGTTCCTCCTTTTCTCCCCAATATTTTCCCAATTTAATCATAAAAAAACGCTTGTCACAACTCTCATTTTATGTAAAGATAGGTGACAAGACAACTGTAATTTACATGGGGGGATGGAAATGTCTAATAAGACAGTTGATGTTCTTGTCATTGGGAGTGGCATTGCAGGCCTTATGACAGCACATTTATTAGCTGATCATTTAAATGTGATGATTATCACAAAGGCAAATGTTATGACGAGCAATTCAAGTTGTGCCCAAGGTGGAATGGCTGCTGCCCTTAGTCCTCAAGATGGTTGGCAATTACATTTTGCAGATACATTAAAAGCTGGTCAAGATCATCATAATCCAAGACATGTTGAGATGCTCGTTAAAAGAGCTCCTGCAATTGTCGAAACACTAGTTAATTTAGGAGTTTCTTTTGATAGAAATGAAGATGGTTCGATTACTTTGGGGATGGAAGGAGCTCATCAGCAAAGACGAATCGTCCATGTAAATGGTGACAAAACTGGTCGGGCGTTTACAAGTGCATTAATTGAAATAGTGAAAAATAGAGTAACGATTCAAGACTATACAATGGTTTCTAGGCTTGTTACGAATGAAGGACGTGTAATAGGTGTTGAGACAGAAGACGAAATTATTTATGCTAATGCAACCGTACTTGCAACAGGTGGAATGGGACAACTATATTCGCATACTTCAAATGTTGAAGAAGCAACAGGTGACGGTTTTGCCCTTGCATATAGAGCAGGAGCTCAATTGACCGATATGGAATTTATCCAATTTCATCCAACCTTACTAATGAAAGATGATCAAACTTATGGGTTGATCAGTGAAGCGGTTCGTGGTGAAGGAGCTAAACTGATAGATGAACATGGCATTAGAATCATGGACCATCATGAAGGTCGGGAGTTAGCGCCAAGAGACGTCGTAAGTAGAGAGATTCATCGTGTGCTTTCTAAAGGGCGTAACGTTTATCTTGATTGCACAATGATTGAAAATTTCCATGAACGCTTTCCAAGTCTTGATGAACGTTGTGAACGGTTGAACATAGATGTGTCAAAAACACCATTACAAGTGGTGCCAGGTGCTCATTTTGTCAGTGGGGGAATAGAGACCAATTCTGTTGGAGAAACGACTTTACCGGGCCTTTATGCTGTTGGTGAAGTAGCTTGTACAGGGGTTCATGGAGCAAACCGACTTGCAAGTAATTCGTTGTTAGAGGGACTTGTATTTTCTGAACAAGTGGCTACCCATATTTTAACAAGTAAACGTGAGCTACACCTTGCTCCACTTTCTGAAGCAGCTGAAGTGCAGTTTGGAGAATTACATTTACCAACGAAGATAGAAATCCAAAAGAGAATGACAGCTAATGTAGGAATTGAAAGGGAATTAAAGGGCCTCCTTGATATGAAAAGATGGTTACACACATTTTTACCTGCTATCCCAATTTCATCTAAAGATGATCGTGACACATTGGAAAGGAAAAATATGATTCTTGTTGCGTGTCTAATTACGGAGGCGGCAATCCAAAGAACGGAAAGTCGAGGAGGTCATTATCGATCTGATTTTCTCAATCGCGATGATCAGAATTGGATCGGTCAGTACATTACTTTTTCTAAAAAAAGTGGAGTGGAAGTTGTTGATAGAGGGAACGAACAAGAGGTGGCAATGCAGAGTTTGTAGGAGGGAGAGGAAAAAATGAATAACATTTTGGTGAAGAAACAATTAGAGAGCTTCTTACTTGAGGACTTAGGAGAAATAGACATTACAAGTGAAACAGCAATTTCGCATGAGGCAATTGGTCAGGCGAAACTAGTTGCAAAAGAAAATGGAATCATGGCTGGAGCGGATATATGGACAATTGGCTATAGCATCATAGATCCAACGATTTCTGTAAACGTATTGGTAGATGATGGTGAGGCTTTCCAAAAAGGGGATACAATTGCACAATTTAAAGGAAAAGTCATTCCAATGCTTGCAGGTGAACGTGTGTTATTAAATATTCTTCAACGAATGTCTGGAATAGCTACAATGACTCAAACAGCAATAAATACTTTGGAGGACCCTTCTATTCGAATTTGTGACACGAGAAAAACGACTCCGGGTTTAAGAGTTTTTGAAAAATATGCAGTTCGCTGTGGTGGTGGATTTAATCATCGTAGAAATCTCAGTGATGCCGTAATGTTAAAGGAAAACCATATTCTCGCTTGTGGGGGAATAACCAATGCAGTAAATACCGTTCGAGCACAAATTGGCCATATGGTAAAAGTTGAGGTTGAGACAACAAACGAAGCGGAAGTGAAGGAAGCAATTGAAGCAAAAGTTGATGTTATCATGTTTGATAATGCTACACCGGAAGAAATAAAGAGTTATGTCAAACTTGTACCAGAATGCATCAAGACAGAAGCGTCTGGAGGAATTACTCTTAATAACCTGTCCTCGTTTCGCGGAACGGGAGTCGGCTACATTTCGTTAGGCTGTTTAACACATTCAGTTAAGGCAACAGACATTAGTTTTTTACTTGAGGAGGAACTTTAAATGAATTTTCTTGAAAAAGTGGCAACCGTTGATCGAGTACCTGAACATTATGCCAAAATGTCCAATGATGAAAAACGTGAACGGATTTATGAAGTGAAACGGAAATTAGGAAATCGTTTGTTTATACCAGGTCATCATTATCAGCGTGATGAAGTCATTGAATTTGCTGATGTGACAGGAGATTCCTTGCAATTAGCGCAACTTTCTAAAGAAAATCGAGATGCAGAATATATTGTCTTTTGCGGCGTGCATTTTATGGCGGAAACTGCAGATATGCTTACGACTAATGATCAACATGTAATTTTGCCAGATTTAAAAGCAGGCTGTTCAATGGCTGATATGGCCGACATTTCACAAACAGAATTTGCTTGGACCGAGCTTCAAAAGGTAATGGGTGATACGATCTTACCACTTACGTATGTAAACAGTACGGCAGCTATAAAAGCATTCTGTGGTCGAAATGGTGGTGCAACGGTTACGTCATCTAACGCAAAGGCAATGGTACAATGGGCTTTTACTCAAAAACAAAGGTTACTTTTTTTACCAGACCAACACTTAGGTCGAAATACAGCATTTGATTTAGGAATTAACCTTGAGGAAATGGCCGTTTGGGATCCGATCGCTCGTGAACTTATTTATGATGGTACTATTGATGATATAAAAGTTGTTTTATGGAAGGGACATTGTTCTGTTCATGAGAAATTTACAGTTGGGCAAATCCAAGAACTCCGTAAGAATTCGCCTGAGACAAATGTGATTGTACATCCAGAGTGTACATTTGACGTCGTTCAAGCAGCTGATTTAAATGGGTCTACTCATTATATTATTGAAACCATTCGCAATGCAGATCCTGGAACTTCTTGGGCTGTTGGAACGGAGATGAATTTAGTAAATCGTTTAGCGAGTCAATTTCCGGATAAAAAGATTTTTTCTTTAAATCCGACGATGTGTCCATGTTTAACGATGAACCGAATTGACTTGGACCATCTACTATGGTCGCTTGAGGAGCTTGTAGAAGGACGTCTGCATTATCCAATTACAGTTGATGAAAAAACAACAGAAGAAGGAAATTTAGCACTTAAACGTATGCTCGAACGCCCATCGTAATGATGGGTTTTTTTATAGTTGCAGAGAATTTAAGATTTTGGCTCACTAAATAAGAGAAGAAAGGGAGGCTCCTGAAAAAGGTGAGAACCGGAGGCCGCTGAAAAAGTCCATCGAGGAAGCGGCAATGGCCCCGCACGTTGCGCGCCCACTATGAGAACTCACTCATAGCGGGCTTTAAAACAAGGCAACGTCTACGCTCAGTGCCCTCGAAAACCGATCTTTTTCTGTGGTCTCTAGAAAGGAGTGGACATTTTTTCGGACGATTATAGGCATAAACCTATTTTTACTGACATAAGCTGTGCTGAGACGCATTGATTTATTAAGGTTTATTTAGATTTTTAACTAATTATATAGGCTAGAGTTTCGTGTCAATTCGCCTACATCAACATACGATGTAAAGAACGGTAAGAGGAGGGATTGGAAACGTGAAAATTCATATTGTGCAAAAGGGTGATACACTCTGGAAATTAGCTCAAAAGTATGGTGTAAATTTTGAACAGTTAAAAGCTGCTAATACACAATTATCAAATCCAGAAATGATTATGCCAGGTATGAAAATTAAAATTCCTACAGGGAGTGTGCCTGTCAAAAAAGAAAGTCAAATTGCACCCCAAGCAGCACCGATGAAAGAACAACCAGTTAAGAAGAAAGAAGTTCAAACACCACCACCGATGCAAATGCCAGAGATGCCCAAAAAGCCGGTGATGCCACAGCAAATGGCACCACCAACAAAGAAACAAAAAACACATGTCGATTTTAATACCTTTGAAACAAATATTAATTTTTACCAGCCACAGCAGGTTAAACCTAAAAAGGAAATGCCGACCGTTCAAAAACCGCCTGTGACAAAGCCTAAAAAAGAAGAGGTTAAGCCAAAGGAAGAAGTAAAACCAGTAGCTCCACCACAGCATTACGCGCCTAAGCAACCAATACAACCTAAGATGAAGCCACCAATGCAACCACCAATGAAGCCACAGTTGCAACCGCAGATGCAACCACCAATGAAGCCGCAGTTGCAACCGCAAATGTATCAGCCTAAGCATCAGCATTTGCCTTGTCCTCCAGAATATATGCAACCAATTAGTCCGATGATGCCTGGTTGTCAAAGTGGATGTGGTCCAACATTTCCACAGCATATGCCTTATGGTGAACATAAGATGCAGCCAATGCAACAACAACCATTTTACCCGCAACAACCAATGCATCCGCAATACCAGCCAACTCAATCACCAATGCCATATTATCCACAGCAACAACATATGCCACAGCAAATGCCGCAGCAAATGCCGCAGCAAATGCCGCAACAAATGCCGCAACAAATGCCGCAACAAATGCCAATACAGCAATCTCCACATGGCATGAACAATGATTGTTGTGGACCTAGTCAGCCGATTATGTATGGACCAAATGGTCAAATGATGCCTATTCAACAACATCCACAACAGCCCCAGTTTATGAATGGATATCACGAATCAGACGATTACGATGATTAATAGTCAAGGACAATCCAAAGGTCAAACACCGACCTTTGGATTGTCCTTTTTCTCATGGAATAGCAACCAAGATGTAACAGAGTAATCGTTCTCCTATTCAGCCATGATAAGTGGTGAAAGGGGGAATTCAAATGAAAAAAATCGCAATGTCAGTAGCAACAGCTACAATGCTCTTAGGTGGACTTGCAGGATGTGGAGTCGATAATCAAGCAACCGATATGGGGGCCAATCAGCAAACAGGATACCATGCACAAGACATGCGTGATGGAACCGCAACAACTGGACGTCATCGAGGTGAAGGTCCTATAACTGATATGATGACACCTGATAATCGTAGGGGTGTTACTGGTCAAGGAACTGGTCAACGAACTGGTCAACGAGGTGGATTATTTGGAGGTCAGGGAACTGGTCAACAACGTGGATTATTCGGAGGCCAAGGAACGGGTCAAACTGGTCAACGTGGCGGAATGTTTGGAGCTCAGAGAACTGGCCAAACTGGTCAAGGATATGGCCTTAGTGCTGGTGAGGGACAAGCGCGTACGCATTTAAACAATTACCAAACACGTGATCAACGTGGTGTTGGCTATACAAATACTGGAAGAGATAACTTTGGAACAAATCAAGGGATGTTTGGTGCGCAAGGTACTCATGGAGTAAATGATCGTCAAGGAACGCGAACTCCAGGAATGGGACGTGCTGGAACTGAACGTGCTGGTTTAACTGGTGGAAATCGTCCAGGGATGGTTGATGAAGATGGTATTTTACGTGGCAGAGCACGAGGTGGAACAGGTGCATTAGGAACAAGATACGGACACCGTCGTCAAGGTCAAGGTGCAATGAACCTTGAAGCGCGTGATCGTGGAAATGTTAACCAAGGAACACGTAACCGAGCTCAATATGGTACAACTGATCGTGGTAACCGCACGGGAGTTCACCAAGGTCAACAACGTACTCGTACACAAGATGCAGTTAAATATCACAAGGATTATGAAGGAAAAACGGTACAACAATTATCAAGAAGAATAGAACGTGTGGATGGTGTTGATGAAGCACGTGTTATTATGCATGATGATGATGTAGTCGTAGGAATAACCACTTCAGGTAATATGAACGATGTGAAAAAAGATGTAGAGCGTACAGTAAAAGGTTTAGCTGATGGCAAAGACGTACGTGTCGTAACAGATTCTGATGCTGTTGGTCGAATCCGCACGATGGATAATGAATTAAGAACTGGTGCAGCGTTTGAAGAGGTTGGAGCGACATTTACTGAAATGCTAAATGACTTAGGTCGAGCGGTACAACGACCTTTTGAACGTTCACGTTAATAAACTAAGTAGGCGGTGAGCATAGCTTTGCTCACTGCCTTTTTTTGATTAGGGATTGAGCTAATCAATAGGGAAAAAATGAACTGAAGGGAATATTTATTAAAAGCGAATGGTACTTTCCATTTGTGGGAAAGATTAAACTAAGAATCAAAAGAATTATTTTGATATTTTTCATATGGTGGTGAAAAGCTGATGAAACTATTTCAACGGACTCAGCGAAAAAATATTTACACTCTTAGTATTATTATAATGCTTCTGGTTACTGGCTATATGAGTTGGAATGCAAATGTAATTGAAGGAAGTCAATCTAAAGACATTAAGGAGAATAATCGACCGGAAGCTTTTGAAGTAATGGGGCCACAAACAATTAATGTAGTATTAGAACGTGTTTACTTGGATGGAGAGAAAAGTCAGGAGCGTATTCAAGAAACCATTTTATCTATGGAAGATTTTTGGGCTCATTATGAGGGCTGGGATTTAATTGATCAAAGTGAAAATGAATTAGTCTTTCGCAAGGAAGTAGAAGATATTTCGCCGCTCTTGAAAGTTAACGGATATTTTGGTATTACTGAAGACGGTATCTTATCGATTTACGAAGGAGAGCCGACTGAAGAAAGAGTGATTCAATCATTTTTTCAATTGGATACAAGTAAATTAAAAAGTTCAGACCATACTGAACTGATTAAAGGAATACCTGTTCAAGACCTTAATCATTATGAGGAAGTTCTACAAGTATTTCGCCAATACAAGTCTGTTCGAATGTGAAAATCAAGAAAGGCTGACTCAAAACCTAGGGTCTGATCCGATAGCACAATACATGAGATCTTCATAGGAGATCAACATTGGTTGCGTTGACTAGCTGGGGCAGAGCTTTTTTGAGGCAGTCTTTCTTTTTTTGGGGTGAATACTACATTCGTTGAGCAGACAGATTTCGTTCGAATGCAATGAAAAGAAAAGTTGTTTATTTTTATAGGGACTTTGATGAGCCTGAGTTTTTCTATGACGGTTGGTCGTGGCTTATGATAAAATAGAAATAAATGTTCGTATGAGAGGAAGAACGATTTGATTGAATACGTAAGGGGTATATTAGTTGACATTGATACGCAGTATATTGTAATTGATCATGATGGTTTAGGCTATCAGCTGTATTGTCCGAACCCATATAGGTTCCAAAAAAGAATAGACGAGACGGTTCGAATCTTTACATACCAGCATGTTAGAGAAGATCTAATCCGCCTTTACGGGTTTGAAACAAAAGAAGAGCGTGCTTTATTTGAGAAGCTTTTAAATGTTTCTGGCATAGGGCCCAAAGGCGCATTAGCCATTTTAGCCTCAGGACAACCAGAGCATGTCATTCATGCAATAGAAGAGGAAGATGAGACGTTTCTTGTGAAGTTTCCTGGTGTGGGTAAAAAGACGGCACGTCAGATGATTCTTGATTTAAAGGGGAAATTAGGTGATTTCGCACCTAATTTATTACAGCAAGGCGAAATGATTACAAAATCAAGTAACCACCGTGCAACAGAAAATGAGATGTTGGAAGAAGCGTTTGAAGCGTTACGTGCACTTGGGTATGTTGAGAAGGAATTGAAAAGAGTTCGTCCGCATTTAGAGAAAGAAGAGATGTCAATCGATGGGTATATTAAGAAAGCACTTCAATTATTGTTGAAGGTTTAGTGTAGGGGGGATTACGTGGAAGAGCGAATGGTATCTGCTGAGGAACAAGGGTTGGAAGATTCTCTTGATCAACGTGTCAGACCACATAGACTCAAGCAATATATTGGCCAAGAAAACGTAAAGAAAAATCTGCAAGTCTTTATGGAAGCTGCTAAAATGCGTGAGGAATGCTTGGATCATGTTCTGTTGTATGGACCTCCTGGACTTGGGAAAACTACGTTAGCTGGAATAATTGCAACAGAGATGGGCGTGCAAATGAGAACGACTTCTGGTCCAGCGATTGAGAGGCCGGGTGATTTAGCGGCAATTTTAAGTGGACTTGAACCGGGAGATGTCTTATTTATTGATGAAATTCACCGTTTAAATCGAATGGTGGAAGAAGTTCTATATCCTGCAATGGAAGATTTTTGTCTTGATATTGTTATTGGGAAAGGACCAACAGCACGATCGGTCAGATTAGAATTACCACCCTTTACCTTAGTTGGTGCAACGACACGTGCAGGGATGTTGTCTGCGCCACTTAGGGATCGATTTGGAGTCCTGGCTCGGCTTGAATATTATACAGAAGATGATCTTGCTGTAATCGTCAGCCGTACTGCAGAGATTTTTGAGACGGTCATAGAGGAAGAAGCTGCTGTTGAAATTGCAAGGCGCTCACGAGGTACGCCAAGAATTGCCAATCGTTTACTAAGACGTGTACGCGATTTTGCACAGGTGAAAGGTGATGGAACGATTACTCTTAAACTTGCGAAAAGTTCTCTAGAAGAATTACAAGTTGATCGATTAGGACTTGATCATATTGACCATAAATTATTATATGGAATGATTGAGAAGTTTCGGGGAGGACCGGTTGGACTTGAAACCATTTCGGCAACGATAGGAGAAGAACCAGACACGATTGAAGATGTGTATGAACCATATTTGCTTCAGATTGGTTTCATACAACGAACACCACGTGGGAGAGTCGTAAGTCCAGCATGTTATGAACACTTTAAAATGGAGGTACTTGAGTAAGAATGAACACATTTCCGAAAGTACTTATAACAATCGGTGTTCTATGTATCGTCATAGGAGGTTTGTGGCTTTTACTCGGTCGGTTTATTCCACTTGGAAAACTTCCTGGGGACATCTTGATAAAACGAGAAAATTCGACTTTCTACTTTCCAGTTATGACAAGTATTATTATAAGCATTGTATTATCATTGTTATTTTTTGTTATTGGGCGATTTCGCTAAAATGTTGCAAGCAGTTCATAGATTGGGTATGATAACAAAGATGCAAAAAGTACGGATAACTCAAAAAAAGGTGAATTAGAACATGAATGTAGAAGAATTTGACTTTCAATTACCTGAAGAACTAATCGCTCAGACGCCGCTTCCTGACAGGACGGCGTCTCGTTTGCTTGTTCTTGACCGCAAGACGGGAAAAACAAAAGACCTTCAGTTTTTATCAATCATTGACGAACTAGCTGAAGGTGATTGTTTAGTTTTAAATGATACACGAGTGTTACCAGCACGACTGTATGGGACAAAGAAAGAGACCGGAGCAAGTATCGAAGTTCTCTTATTAAAACAGCAAGAGGATGATCAGTGGGAAACGCTAGTCAAACCTGCTAAGAGAGTGAAAAAAGGGACAGTCGTTGAATTTGGAGATGGGCGGCTTACGGCAACTTGTATAGGTGAATCTGAGCATGGAGGCCGTATACTAAAAATGAACTATAAGGGGATTTTTCATGAAGTATTGGATGAGCTTGGTGAAATGCCATTACCCCCCTATATTAAAGAAACTCTTCCGAATCAAGAGAGGTATCAAACAGTCTTTGCTAAAAATAGAGGGTCTGCAGCAGCCCCGACAGCCGGGTTGCATTTTACTCAAGACCTGTTAGAAAAGATTGAAGAAAAAGGTGTTCATATTGCCTTTATTACGCTTCATGTCGGCCTTGGGACATTTAGGCCTGTCAGTGTGGACAAAATAGAAGAACATGAAATGCATACAGAATTTTATCAAATGAGTGCCGGTACAGCAAGATTATTACATGGAGTGAGAGAAAAAGGCGGGCGGATTTTTGCAGTTGGTACAACGTCTGCACGTACGCTTGAGACAATTGTAAAAGAGCATGGTGATTTCGAAGAAGCTTCGGGATGGACTTCAATTTTTATTTATCCTGGTTATGAAGTAAAGGCTTTTGATGGATTATTAACGAATTTCCATCTACCGAAATCGACGTTAGTCATGCTTGTAAGTGCCTTTGCTACAAGAGAGTATGTATTAAATGCGTATAGGCATGCAGTTAATGAAAAGTATCGTTTCTTTAGCTTTGGAGATGCAATGTTAATTAGGTAAATAAGGAGGAACATCTATGGCAGCAATTACGTATGAACATATCAAAACATGTAAGCAATCTGGTGCTCGTTTAGGCCTGGTTCATACTCCGCATGGCACGTTTGAAACGCCAATTTTTATGCCTGTTGGAACACTCGCCACAGTCAAAACAATGAGTCCAGAGGATTTATATGATATGAATGCTCAAATCATCCTTAGTAATACGTACCATTTATGGCTACGACCAGGTCATGATATAGTAAAAGAAGCCGGTGGTTTGCATAAATTTATGAATTGGAATCGTCCAATTTTAACCGATTCTGGTGGATTTCAAGTCTTTAGTTTAAGTGACCTGCGTAAGATAGAAGAAGAGGGTGTTCATTTTCGCAACCACTTAAATGGAGACAAGCTGTTTCTTAGTCCTGAAGGGGCGATGGAAATCCAAAATGCACTAGGGTCTGATATTATGATGGCATTTGATGAATGCCCACCTTATCCAGCTGAATTCGATTACATGAAGAAATCAGTAGAACGAACTAGCCGATGGGCTGAACGTTGTTTGAGTGCGCATGCTCGTCCAGAAGATCAAGGGTTATTTGGGATTGTTCAAGGCGGTGAATATGAAGAATTACGTAGGCAAAGTGCAACCGATCTAGTCTCACTTGACTTTCCAGGTTATGCCATCGGAGGACTGTCAGTTGGTGAGCCAAAGGATGTCATGAACCGAGTACTTGAATTCACGACACCTCATTTACCGGAAAATAAGCCACGTTATCTCATGGGAGTTGGATCGGCCGATTCGTTAATCGATGGGACAATACGCGGAATTGATATGTTTGATTGTGTGTTACCGACGAGGATCGCAAGAAATGGAACGCTCATGACAAGTGAAGGAAGACTTGTTGTCCGCAATGCTAAATATGCAAGAGACTACAGGCCTCTAGATGAAAATTGCGATTGTCACGTTTGTCAAAATTATTCACGAGCATATATTCGCCATTTAATTAAATGTGAAGAAACGTTCGGATTTAGATTAACCTCTTATCATAATTTATATTTCCTGTTAAACTTAATGGAGCAAGTCAGACAGGCGATCAGGGACGATCGTTTACTTGATTTCAGAGAAGAGTTTTTTGAGCAATACGGGTTCAATAAACCGAATGCAAAGAACTTCTAAGAGGCCTGACAAAACTTTCACGTTTTGTCAGATTCTCAAAGTGATGAGTGAAACCGTTGTAAATTGTGGGGAATGACTCCAAAGAAATAGCATAAAAGGTATTTGATACCTGCTATGAATGGATTCTCATCGTGGACACGCTTGCAAAGGTCTTTTTATTAATGAAAGGGGGGAAAACAGATGGAACTATTTGGAACTTTACTTCCGCTAATATTAATGTTTGCGATTTTTTACTTCTTACTTATTCGTCCTCAACAAAAGAAGCAAAAAAAGATTCGTGAAATGCATAATGCACTTAAACGTGGAGATAAAATCATCACGATTGGTGGGCTTCATGGGACAGTTGACTCTGTAGATGAAGATATTATGGTTATTTTAGTAAACGATAATCGTAAGCTCACTTTTGATCGTGCGGCAGTGCGTGAAGTTGTTAACCCAGACTGATGAAGTACATAAAGAAGCGCAGAAATCATTGCTGCGCTTCTTTTTATTAGGCTGTTTTCGTAAAGATTGTTGCTTTGGAATAGGGTAATTTCCTCTTAGTGAAATAGAGCGGAAGTCACTCGACTCATGCGTGATATAGAGGAAGGGGCGAGACCCCACAGGCTTAGCTGAGGAGGCTCGGCAGCTCCCCGCGGAAAGCGAGTGGCTATATAGGGCAATGGAACGAACACGTTACTTCCCCCTAACCGATAAAAACAACAAAGTATGCGAAAACAGCCTTTTATTAAAAGGAAGTGTAAAATATGTCAGAATTTAAAGAAGCATGAATTCGTTTCAAGCAGTGTGATGGTTTGTTCAATGCATGCTTTTGATTACTCAAAGATTGTCATAGCAACTTCCGCTCATTGCTTAAAAAGACGGCTGTGCCGTCTTTTTATTTATTACTACTAAGATTGACCCCAATAATCCCCCCAATAGCTGCGGCAAAAATGTAGCCAGCATGAAACATATACTGTTCGCTTGTAAATCCACTATCGTATCCTAAATATTGTACTAAAAATGTTAATACTGAAAACAACAATGCTGTAGTCGCTCCAGCGATCCAACCTTTTTCTTTCGCTTTTGCTCCTGCAATCGTTCCACCAAAAAACATCGTTACAAATGCAACAATTGTGATTAGCCATTTAACTGAATGCTCTGTAAATGACGTGAAAGATAACACAATTGATACAATTAAACTAAATGTTAAAGCGATGACTAGTATGGTTGTTAGACCAAATAAAACAGCTGGGAAAAATCCACGATAAGTCAAAGTACGTCCTCTCCTTTCAAATTGAAAAATAATCACTTACTACAGCTTATTCAGGCTTGTATAGAATAGACGCATAAATTGCTTGTCTTAGAAAACGGACATGTTTCAATCATGTATGTCATAGGATGGTAGAAATGCGAGGGAGAGGAGTACGAACATGGGGGTAACCTTAGCTTTAATCATTTTTCTCTGTAGTTACTTCTTTATTATCACAGAAAAACTAAATCGAGCTGTCATTGCCTGCTTTGGTGGAGTACTCATGCTTGTGTTTGGTGTGTATGAAATTAATGCAGCTTTTTTACATCATATCGATTGGCATACGATTACACTTCTATTAGCTATGATGATCTTAGTATCGATAACAAGCCAGAGTGGCTTTTTTGAGTATGTAGCCGTGTCACTAGCTAAATGGGTAAACGGACGACCTGTGCCACTCTTAATTGTGATTTCGTCTTTAACAGCATTTGGTTCAGCTTTTTTAAATAATGTGACAACTGTATTGTTACTTGTTCCCATTATTTTTACACTAACATCATTATTAAAGCTTCCTGCTGTTCCGTTTCTACTTACAATTGTGATGGCGTCGAATATAGGTGGTACGGCTACGTTAATTGGAGATCCACCTAACCTGATGATTGGGCAAGCTGTATCTCATTTAACTTTTAATGATTTTTTGTTTCACTTAAGTCCTGTTGTAATTGTTATCTTTGTTGTTGTAATGGCTGGACTTGTAGCGGTTTATAGAAAACAATTAGTGGTCACAAAAAAAGATCAGGCGAAATTGCTTGCCATTAATCCAACTACATATATTAAGGACAGAAAGCTTCTTATAAAATCAGTTTCAGTTTTAGCTATGACGACAATAGGTTTTATTATTCAACCTTTCATCCAAGTTGAATTAACGAGCATTGCGATGGTAGGTGCCCTTTTACTCATGTTAATTACGCATGAGGAACAAGATATGGAAGAAGTCTTTCGTTCAGTAGAGTGGGTGACGCTTTTTTTCTTTATCGGTTTATTCATGTTGGTTGGTGGTCTGAAAGAAGTTGGAATTATTGATGAAGTTGCTAAGTCAATTATTTATTATACAGAAGGTGATGTTCCTAAAACGGCGCTTTTTATTCTTTGGGGCTCAGGAATCTTATCTGGTTTTGTTGATAATATCCCTTTTGTTGCAGCGATGATTCCTGTCATACTTGAATTCCAAGAATTTGGAATGAATAACCTAGACCCGTTATGGTGGGCACTAGCATTAGGTGCATGTTTAGGTGGGAATGCAACCGTTATTGGTGCAACGGCTAATGTGATTGTTGCTGGGATGGCAGTAAAAGCGAAACATCCTTTTAGTTATTTAGAGTTCTTAAAAGTGGGGCTTCCAATAGCTTTTATCTCCTTTATCATTTCGACGATTTACTTGTACTTCAGGTACCTCATTGATTTTATGTAGAGAACTTCCAAAAGCTACAAATCATTTGTTCGTTCTCCCTTGGTCATACTAAGCATTAAAGTGATACATGGTGAGGGGGAATGTACGATGGATTATATGACGATTATGTTGCGGACGATATTCATCTACTTTATCATTCTCTTCGTGTTAAGGTTTATGGGGAAACGCGAGATTGGACAGCTGTCTGTATTGGATTTTGTTGTATCAATCATGATTGCAGAACTTGCAGTTGTGTCGATTGAAAACATAGAAGTTCCAATGATGTATTCCATTATTCCAATTGTGATTTTGTCTGCAATTCAAATTATGTTAGCTATCATTTCATTAAAAAATAATCATTTGCGCAAATTAATTGACGGAAAGCCATCCGTTTTAATTAATGAGGGAAAGATTGATGAAGGAGAAATGCGAAAGCAACGGTATAACTTTGATGATCTTCTTGTTCAATTAAGACAAAACAAGGTTAGCAAATTATCTGATGTGGAGTTTGCAATTTTAGAGCCTTCGGGGAAATTGTCAGTCATTGAAAAACAGGAAGATGAGAACGGGGATAATGGACCTAGAATGCCGTTACCATTGATTTTAGATGGTAAGATCCAAGATGAACATTTAGAGCAAATTAATCAAACGCAACTGTGGCTCCGTCAGCAAATGAGGAAAATAGGCTATCGTGATATTAAGAAGATTTCTTATTGTGCCTTAAAGGACCGAGATACTTTTTTTGTTGATATAAAAGATGAAAGATAATACCAAGTCTGTATCCTTAACAAAGAAGGAGGGACTTGGTGTTTTTGTATGGCGTGATGAAAGATATAGTTGGAGCAACATGGTGTTAAGATACCTCGTTATAAATGAAATAGACAGCTATGGGAATAGCTGTCTATTTAAGTTGCATCATATTCTGTTTTTAGAAAATGGTTTTCTATGTACGTGGGATAAACGAACTAATCCATTTTCCGATCAAGGGAATTCGCAACGCTTCTTCTTTTTTAATTAATCCAAGGATAAGCATAAGTCCACTATAGAAAAGAACGGTAATGCTTATTGCTACAATTGTTTGCCAAAGGTGAGATAATGATTGAAAAGCATATTTAGAAAGAATGAACCCTATCCAAGTTGAAAGTATGATTAATAAAATGGCCTTTCCGACCATTTTCGTATCGATTGTAAAGCTAATCGTTTTTGCAACGGATGCAAAATGAAGCAATGTCACTAAGACAAAGCCTATGACAATGGCAAGAGCGGCTCCCATGATTCCAAGTTCAGGCCTAGAAGCAAGAACAAAGATCGCAGCCATTTTAATTCCAGCGCCGAAAAGACTGTTCATCATGGCAGCTTTAGCAAGGTCTAAAGCTTGTAACGTGGATTGCAATGGTCCTTGGAAATACAAGAAGATACTAAATGGTGCCATTAATTTCAAATACGTTGCAACAGTTGGTGCATCAAACATTAAGTCCATTATGGGCTCGGCGTAAACATACAGTATGACAGCAGAGATGCCTCCGGATAAGAGGGCAAGACGCAGTGCTTGATTTAAGCGGTGATGAATGGTCTTAAAATGTTTTTTTGCAGCAGCTTCGCTAATAGCGGGTACAAGTGAAACTGACAGGGAGTAGGTAATAAATGTTGGTAATAATAAGACTGGGATAACAAATCCAGCAAGTTCTCCGTATTGACTAGTTGCTATGACTGTAGCGACACCAGCAATCGCTAAACTTTGGGCGACAATGATCGGTTCAAAAAATAGAGAAATGGAACCGATTAATCGACTTCCTGTAGCTGGTAACGATATAGCCATTAATTCATGGAATGTTTGTTTTCCTTCTTTAGCGTAATTAAAGAAACGACGACGAAGACGGAAACGTTTGTTCTTCTTAAACATCAAAATCATGTATAGTAGGGAAACGAGTTCGCCAATGACAACAGAAATCATTGCACCAGCAGCGGCAAATTCAACACCCATTGGTAAAAAGGCGCTTGTTAGCACAGCTACAAGGGTAATACGAACGACTTGTTCGATAACTTGTGAGTAAGCGGTCGGTTTCATATTTTGACGCCCTTGGAAATAACCACGCATGATGGATGAAAGTGCAACAATCGGGACAATGGGGGCGATCGCTATTAATGGATAATAGGCCCTAACATCAGTTAATAGCATATTCGCAACAAAAGGGGCGAAAGCAATCATAGCAACGGTAAAGATGATGCTTAATATACTCGTAACAGTAATTGAGACGACAAGAATTCTTTTTATACGTTGCCTATCTTCTTTTGCTTCTGCTTCGGCCACTAACTTTGAAATGGCAACAGGTAACCCTAATTGCGTTAGCGTAATGACAAGAAGCAATGTGGGAACAGCCATCATATAGAGGCCGACCCCTTCAGCTCCCATTATTCTTGCAACAACGATTCTATTTACAAAGCCTAGGAATTTTGTGATAAGTCCGGCGATAATTAAAATGAATGCTCCTTTGAGAAAAGTTTGCTTCGTCATGTATTTGCCCCTACCTTCATAAAAAAATGATGGATATTTTACGTTATTATTTATATGCTTAGTAGTGGGTCAAGCATGACAAGTTAGTGATAATTATATTGAACTTTAGAAAGGACGATAACAGTGAAAGAGGCAATTGAACAGTTTATATTTAATCATTTTGGTTTTTTACCACCGGAATTAATCGTCGTATTAATCTCGGCATTGCCAATAGTAGAGCTACGTGTGGGAATTCCAGCAGCGCATCAGCTTGGGCTTTCCTATTGGGAGGCATTGCTTTACGGAATAGGGGGAAACTTACTACCAATTCTACCAATCTTATTATTGTTTCAACCTATTAGTAAATGGTTTTTACGATTTAAACTATATAAACGCTTTTATGATTGGCTATACAATCGAACAATGAAAAAAAGTGATAAAGTGGAAAAGTTCGGTGCAATCGGTCTAATTTTATTTACCGCTGTTCCCCTACCTACAACAGGAGCTTACTCAGCAAGTCTTGCTGCCATTCTCTTTTTTATTCCATTTCGTTATGCATTTTTAGCTATTGCAACAGGAGTGGTCATTGCGGGGGTTGGGGTTGCTAGTCTCATGTATTCGGTCTTTTAAGACTAAGACTGCTATGTGTGGTCAGCTCTTAGAAGTCGTATAGAGAGAGTAGTGCCAGTGCAGCTATTGAACAACCTTGAGGCGATGAGCAGGGACAACTAATAATGTTGGGTGATTGCAAACATTTTTTGAACAGGCTCGCACAGAGGAGGAGAAAGATGAAACAGCAATTTGAAGTGTGGCGTAGTGATGTCGAACAAGTAATCATAAGCAAAGTTGATGAATTTCGCTTTCTTGGTTATGACAGGGCGACAGCTGATGATGTATGGGATTGTGTTCTTTATCAATTAAGAAAAAAGCAAGAGTTCATTCATTTGAATAGTTTCGTGAATGAAATATTAACACTAAAACCACATATATTTATGAACTGGCTCACGATTCGAGCCTATCAAGACCCAACAGATTGGTTTGCAGAATTTGATTAGGTTGAAGGAATGAGCGAAGCTGCTGCTTTGTTTTAAGCGCATTAGGAGTGGGTTTCTCCTAATGGGCGCGTAGCGAGAGAAGCCATTGCTATCTTTTTTAAACCGTGTAATTAAAAAAGGAGTCTTGTTACCTTTTTGTTTACCCTCTAAAGCTAAAATTGACAGAGATTTTCTATAAAAGCTATAATGAGGCTATTGTGTTTGATGAAAGGGACGGAATGTACAAGCACTCTGTTTTTATAAAGGAGGCCGAAAAGGAATATGGTCAAAAAAGGAAGGATTTTCGCTTTTTTTCTAATTGTTGCGATTCTTGCAGGTGTTATTAGTACAACTGTTATGGGGATTGCGAAGGAAATTAAGCTAGGTCTTGACCTTCAAGGTGGGTTTGAAATTCTTTATGAAGTGAAACCAGCTCACGAGGGTGACGTAATTGATAATGAAGCATTGCGAGCAACAGTCAGTGCTCTCAATCAACGAGTCAATGTGTTAGGAGTGTCAGAACCGAATATTCGTATTGAAGGGGACGACCGTATCCGTGTTCAGCTTGCTGGTGTAGCGGATCAAGCTACCGCGAGAGAGTTGCTCGCAACAGAGGCGAGTTTAACAATACGAGATGTACATGATGAAGTATTGGTAGATGGAGCAGATTTACGTCAAAATGGAGCTAGTTCGACATTTCATCCAGATACTAATGATCCAATTGTGACGTTGACATTAGAAGATGCCCGTCAAATGGAGCAAATTTCAAGAGAGATGCTTTCAAGACCGCCAGCTGAGAATTTACTCGTCATGTGGCTAGACTTTGAAGAAGGTGTTGACTCGTATGCAGAGGAAGCGTTGAAAGAAGATCCGAAGTATCTTTCAGCTGCAACGGTTCGAGAAATTATTTACTCTAATACCGCAACAATCAGTGGGAATTTCACACTTGAAGAAACTCAATTTCTTGCAGAAGTGTTAAATGCAGGTGCCCTTCCGGTTCAATTGGAAGAGCTATATAATAACTCAGTAGGGGCATCTTTAGGTGAGCAAGCAATGCAAAAAACGGTTTATGCTGGCTTTATAGGCGTTGCGTTAATTTTTGCCTATATGCTCTTTTATTATCGTTTTATGGGGATCATTGCAGTCGTTACATTGAGTACATATATTTACCTAGTTTTACTTGTATTTAATTGGATGAACGCGGTGTTAACCCTTCCGGGAATCGCGGCGTTAATTCTAGGTGTTGGGATGGCGGTTGATGCAAATATTATCACCTATGAACGGATAAAAGAAGAAATACGGTCTGGGAAATCTATCATGTCTGCATTTAAGGCGGGTAGTCGTAGATCACTTTCGACGATTCTTGATGCCAATATTACAACGATATTAGCAGCGGCTGTACTATTCTCTTATGGGACAAGCTCTGTTCAAGGGTTTGCTGTTATGTTAATTGTTAGTATATTAACAAGTTTTGTAACGGCTGTATATGGCTCGAGACTTCTTCTTGGCTTATGGGTGAATAGCCGGGTTCTTAACAAGAAACCTCGTATGTTTGGTGTAAAGGAGGGTGAAATTGATGAGCTTTAATTTCCAGAATCGAGAGATAGACTTCGTCCAACATCGGAAAAAGTTTTTCATATTTTCAGGAGCCTTTACATTGCTGGGAATTATTTTGTTGCTGACGCTTGGATTAAATTTAGGAATTGATTTTGAAAGTGGTTCAAGGGTAGACTTATTAGCTCAGGAAACTCTAACAACCGAGGCGGTAGAGGAAGAGTTCTCAAAGGTGGGGTTATCACCCGATGACATTCAGCTTGCTGGGGATAGAAATGAAATGGCAAGTGTTGGATTTATCGGTGTGTTAACGCCTGGAGAGATTACCGAGATTCAAGCGCACTTTGCTACTGAATATGGGAATGAGCCGAGCGTTAGCACGGTTGATCCAATTATTGGTCATGAGCTAGCTCGAAATGCCTTACTTGCTGTATTAATTGCATCAATTGGAATCATTATTTATGTAACGATTCGATTTGAACTTTTGTACGGGATTGCAGCGATAGTTGCCCTCTTGCATGATGCATTCTTTATTATTGCGGTATTTAGTTTATTGCAAATTGAAGTGAACGTGCCATTTATAGCAGCTGTCTTAACAATTGTGGGATATTCGATTAATGATACGATTGTTACTTTTGATCGAATAAGAGAAAATATGAAGCTTGCCAAACGTGTGAAGGATTTTGACGATTTAGCGAAAATCGTTAATACAAGTTTAGTTCAAACATTGGCTCGTTCGATAAATACAGTTTTAACGGTCGTATTTGCAGCAGCGGCAATCTTTATTTTTGGTGGAGAAGCAATTCGTTCCTTTGCGTTTGCTTTGCTTGTAGGTCTTGTAGCAGGTACATATTCATCTATGTTCCTTGCTTCACAGCTATGGTTGATTTGGAAAGCGAAACAATTACAGAAGAAGAAATACAAGCCTCAGCAACAACCAGATGGAGAACCAACTGTATAAAAAAGCAGAACATCTTTGAATGCTTATCGAAAGATCGCAGACCCTCTCATACTCGATGGAGGTGATTGCGATCTTTTTTATGTTATATGGAATAGTTGGTTGCAAGGGGAACTATTATTCAGGAAAAATGTCGAAAGTGAATCGAGAAACTACCGTACTTTTTATAGTGTTTGCGGAAATGGTGAATGATGTGACATCCAGATGGTAAAATAAGTACAGTATTTAACAAGTACGTCCTATAATGAAAATGACAATTTAAAGTAGGTGTTTATGTGTCCGAAGCAGATGTACGTTATCGAAAGGTCAGGTTTGCCGCATGGGTTGGGATTGTCGGGAATATTATTTTAGCTATCTTAAAAGCAGTTATTGGGATCATGGCAAACAGTCGAGCATTAATCGCTGATGCGGTTCACTCTGCCTCAGATGTTGTCGGTTCTGTTGTCGTGTTAATAGGAGTACGTGCTGCCAAATTGCCGCCTGACCGTGACCATCCATATGGACATGGAAAAGCTGAGTCTGTAGCTGCTATTATTGTTGCTGTATTGCTATTTATCGTAGGGTTTGAGATAGCACTTGGTGCTTTTCAGTCATTCTTTGAGCCAGTGGAAGTTCCTAAAATTATTGCAATCTATGCAGTCATTTTTTCAATTGTTGTAAAAGAATTAATGTTTCGTTATAAGTATCAATTGGGTAAAAAGTATAAGAGTGAGGCATTAATGACAGATGCTTGGCATCATCGTTCAGATGTATTTTCTTCTTTCGCGGCATTAATCGGAATTGGTGCTGCCATTTTAGGAGGGCATTTAAACATTTCATGGCTTGTGTATGGTGACTCCATAGCTAGTGCATTTGTGGCTATTTTAATTGGAAAGATGGCATGGTCGCTTGGAAAGCAGTCCATCCATAATGCCCTAGATCATGTTCTCCATGAAGAAGATACGGTTGAGATGAAAAAAGCTGCTGCGAACGTTCAAGGTGTATTGAATATTGATGCGTTTTTAGCGAGAGAACATGGTCACTATGTCATTATTGACATTAAAGTAGCTGTGGAGCCGTCTATTACGGTGGAAGAAGGACATACGATTGGGAAACGTGTGAAAGAGCGACTTCTAGAAGAAAAGAACGTTCATGATGTGCTAGTACATATTAATCCTTACAGAAAGATAAAAATAAAAGGAGAGGAGACTGATACATGAGGGGACAATGGACTTTAATTCTAGGATTAATTGCAGCTGTAATTATTGCCATCTTTGCAGTTATAAACGTGGAAGCAATTCGGGTGAATTATTTATTTGGGACGGCTGAATGGCCATTAATTTTAGTTATTTTAGGGTCGGTATTGATGGGGGCTATTATCGTTGGTGCTGTAGGAATGGTAAAAATTTATCAACTACAAGCTGAGATCAAAAGGGTAAAACATGCCAATAAGAACGTGATAGATCCAAACAAAGGAGAACGTTTGGAAAAAGGAGAATCTAGCAGTCAAAACAATGAAAAATTCCAGACTAAGGAAACAAACGATTGAACGTTGTAACCCCTTGAATGCTCCTGTATAATGAGCGTTCAAGGGGTGTTTTTATGTTAAAACCGAAAGCTAGATGGAAGATTAAAGAACAAGCATCCAGTCAAATTGAACAACTAGTAAATGAATTAAACGTTGCTCCACTTATAGCGACGTTACTTATTAATCGAGGTATTGACACAGTCGAGACAGCAAAGCGCTTTCTATATAAAGAGGAAATGACGTATCATGATCCATTTTTATTAGATGATATGGAACGGGTTGTAACCAGAATTCAAGCGGCCGTTGCGCAAAATGAACGAATTCTTATTTTTGGAGATTACGATGCTGATGGAGTAAGTAGTACGGCATTAATGTACAAAGCCTTGCAATCTATAGGAGCATCCGTAGACTTCTATATCCCAAATCGATTCACAGAAGGCTATGGCCCGAATGAACCGGCGATTAGAAGAGCAAAAGAAAATGGCTATCAATTGGTGGTAACGGTGGATACAGGTATTGCAGCTGTCGACGTTGCGAAGGTGGCAAAAGAAATCAACCTTGATTTTATTGTTACAGATCATCACGAGGCTCCTCCTGTATTACCGGATGCATATGCAATTGTGAATCCGAAGAAGCCAGGATGTCCTTATCCATTTAAAGGTTTAGCGGGAGTAGGGGTTGCATTAAAGGTAGCTCAGGCTTTGCTTGGTAGGGTACCAACAGAATGGCTAGACATAGCAGTGATCGGAACTGTTGCAGACTTGGTCCCACTTGTTGATGAAAATCGATTACTAGTGATGGAAGGACTGCACGTACTTCAAGCAACAGAGAAGCCTGGTCTAATTGCATTAAAGAAAAAATGTGGAATTGAGTCACAAGTCATTCAAGCTGATCATGTTGGATTTGGAATTGGTCCTAGAATTAATGCTGCAGGAAGGTTAGATTCTGCTGATCCTGCTGTTGATTTGTTGCTATCTGAAACACAAGAAGAAGCAGAGCAGTTAGCATCAGAAATTGATCACTTAAATAAAGAGAGACAAGCTATCGTGAGTGAAATTACAGAAGCCGCTGTAGCTGTAGTGGAGGAGCATTACCCTCCTAGCGATAATAGTGTGCTAATTGTTGCTGGTGAAGGGTGGAATCCTGGAGTAATCGGAATCGTTGCTTCGCGTCTTGTTGAACGGTATTACAGACCGACAATCGTCCTAAGTATTGATCAAGAAAAAGGTCTTGCGAAGGGTTCTGCACGAAGTATTGAAGGCTTTGATATGTTTAGTGAGCTTTCAAAAAGCCGAGACATCTTGCCGCATTTTGGTGGGCATCCAATGGCTGCAGGGTTAACAATGCAAGCGAGTGATCTAGATGAATTACGCAAGAGGCTCAATCAACAAGCAAAAGAAGTGTTAACAGAAGAGGACTTTAAGCCAGTCACATCGATTGATTTAGTTGCAACTGTGGATGAAATTTCTGTGCCTGTTATTAAGCAGTTAGAACAACTAGCTCCTTTTGGCGTTCAAAATCCTACTCCAAAAGTATTACTTCAAGAAGTCCAATTGGAGCAGATGAGAAAAATAGGAAGTGACTCCAATCATTTGAAGGTAGGTTTTACGGGGACAAGCTCGACTTTAGATGGAATTGGGTTTCACCTTGGATATTTGTGTGAAGAGATCACTTCACATGCCAAAGTATCAGCAGTTGGAACGTTGTCGATCAATGAGTGGAATGGACGTGTCAAACCGCAGTTAATGATAGAAGATTTGGCTGTTTTAGATTGGCAACTCTTTGATTGGAGAAGCATACAAAAGGCACGTTTACATGATCGTCTGTCAACAATTCCAGCTGAGAATCGAATCTTGATTGCGTTTAACAAAGATACGCAAGCTACATTAGGCCTTGAGAGTGAAATTGTTTTTCATTGCAGTGGTCAAGAAAGCTTACCTGATTTGTCAAAGCGATTTGTTGTTCTACTTGATATTCCAAATGAACGCAAGCAACTCACTTCACTTTTTGCAAACCACGGAGAACCGAGTCGCATTTATGCGATTTTTTCCCATAAGGAAGACGCGTTTTTTACGACCAATCCAAATCGTGAGCAATTTAAATGGTACTATGCATTTCTTTTGAAGAAGAAATCGTTTAATATAAAAAAGCACAGTGAGGAATTAGCTAAACACAAAGGATGGTCACGTCATACAGTTGACTTTATGTCAAAGGTGTTTTGTGAACTAGGTTTTGTTAAAATAGAAGATGGAGTGCTTCATGTGGCAAGCAATCCACAGAAGAAAAGTCTAGATGAATCAGCTACTTATCGAAAAAAACAAGAGTTAGCATATATTGAAAATGACTTTGTTTACTCTTCATATGTTGATTTACAGCAATGGTTTCAAGGAGTTCTTGAAACAAAAACTATAGGTGATACGATAATCAAGGAGACGGTGTAAAATGGATTTCAAAAAGTACATTCAAATTGTTGAAAACTACCCTAAAGAAGGGATTCGTTTTAAGGATATTACGACACTTATGCAAGATGGGCCTGCATACAAAGCTGCAATTAATAAAATGGCTGAGTTTGCAAAAGATAAAAATATTGATGTCGTCGTAGGACCAGAGGCTAGAGGATTTGTTGTTGGCTGTCCGATTGCTTATGCATTAGAAACTGGCTTTGTTCCAGTACGAAAAGCTGGAAAGCTACCACGTGAAGTCATTTCGGTCGATTATGGATTGGAGTACGGGAAAGATAGCTTAACAATTCATAAAGATGCGATTAAAAAGGGACAACGAGTTTTAATAACTGATGATTTGCTAGCAACTGGTGGAACCATTGAAGCAACGATCAAAATGGTCGAGCAGCTTGGGGGAGATGTAGTTGGTATAGCGTTTATGATTGAGCTAGGTTATTTAGAAGGTAGATCTCGTTTGGAGAATTATGACTTATTTTCACTTATGACTTATAACTAAAGATGATGTGGGTAGCTCAGGTGGCCTAGCTTAATTAGAAGTCGAAATTGATCTTCTAGAGTTAGTGCTTTTATTTTGAGTTGCCCCATTTTCGTATCAGTCCAACAATTTTTCATTGTTTTCCTTTACATAGCTTCGAAACTTACCCATAATGAAAAGAAATAATTGAATCGTAAATAGGTGATTCCATGACGATAGATCAAGTATTAGAGAAAGCAAGTCGATATTTAAATGAGAAAGACGTTGCTTTTTTACGTAAGGCTTATGAATATGCAGAGCGTTCCCATGAAGGTCAGTACCGTAAATCCGGAGAGCCATATATTTTACATCCGATCCAAGTAGCTGGGATTATTGTTGAACTTGAACTTGATCCTAACTCTGTTGCTGCAGCATTTTTGCACGATGTAGTTGAAGATACAGAAGTAACGGTAGAAAATCTAGAAGAAGAATTTAATGAACAAGTGGCAATGCTTGTCGATGGCGTTACGAAACTGAAAAAATTTAAGTACAAGTCAAAAGAAGAGCAACAAGCTGAAAATCATCGAAAAATGTTAATCGCGATGGCAAAAGATATTCGCGTTATTTTAATTAAGTTAGCTGATCGTCTTCATAATATGCGTACGTTGAAATTTATGCCGCCAGAAAAGCAACGTGTAACATCAAATGAAACGTTAGAAATTTTTGCTCCATTAGCACATCGCCTAGGGATTTCAACAATCAAGTGGGAGCTAGAAGATACGGCATTACGCTACCTAGACCCTCAGCAATATTACAGAATTGTGAATCTAATGAAAAAGAAAAGAGCAGAACGCGAAAAATATTTATCAGGGGTTATGGAGACAATCCAAGAACACTTGCGAGATGTGAACGTTAGTGCTGAATTATCTGGAAGGCCTAAACACATCTATAGCATTTATCGGAAAATGGTTCTGCAAAACAAACAATTTAATGAGATTTACGATTTATTAGCTGTCCGAATTATGGTTGATAGCATCAAAGATTGTTATGCGGTATTAGGTGTTATACACACATGCTGGAAACCGATGCCTGGCCGCTTTAAAGATTATATAGCCATGCCAAAGGCAAATATGTATCAGTCTCTTCATACAACGGTCGTGGGTCCATACGGAGACCCCCTTGAAGTTCAAATTCGAACAGAGGAAATGCACCGAATTGCTGAATTTGGGGTTGCTGCTCATTGGGCGTATAAAGAAGGCAAAGATGTTACCCAAAACAAAAATACCTTTGAAGATAAGCTTAGTTGGTTTAGGGACGTAATTGAATCGCAAACAGAAACAAATGATGCTCAAGAATTCATGGAATCATTAAAAATGGATTTATTCTCTGATATGGTTTTCGTTTTCACTCCTAAGGGAGATGTCATCGAATTACCAGCTGGGTCCGTCCCACTTGATTTCGCTTATCGAATTCATAGTGAAATTGGAAACAGATGCATAGGGGCAAAAGTAAACGGAAAGATGGTTCCTCTTGAGCACAGGCTTAATACAGGTGATATCATTGAAGTATTGACTTCGAAGCATTCTTACGGACCGAGCCAAGATTGGCTCAAAATAACGAAATCTTCTCATGCCAAAAATAAAATTAGGCAATGGTTTAAAAAAGAACGAAGAGAAGAAAACGTTGAAAAAGGACGAGAGTTAATAGAAAAAGAAATACGTACACTTGATTTTGAACCGAAAGAAGTACTTACAGCAGAAACTATTGCTGATGTGGCCCATAAATTTAGTTTTGCCGGAGAAGAAGACATGTTTGCTGCCGCGGGTTATGGTGGCATCAGTGTGAAACAAATTGTCAATCGAATGACGGAAAAACTAAGAAAACAGCAGGATCAAGAGCAAGAAGATAAAACATTAGCAGCAGCCCTATCAGATGTACAAACGCACAGGCCAAAGAAAAAAGTGAATTCTGGTGTCCGTGTAAAAGGTGTAGATAACCTTCTTATTCGTTTATCCCGCTGCTGTACGCCGGTACCTGGTGATGACATTATCGGGTACATTACAAAGGGGAGAGGCGTTTCCATCCATAGGTCAGATTGTGCGAATGTGCAAAATGAAGACGCACAAACAAGGCTGCTGCAAGTGGAGTGGGAAGGGAGTACGGAACAAAGCAAGTCTTATAATGTCGATATTGAGATTACTGGGTATGACCGGAATGGGTTATTAAATGAAGTACTACATGCGATAACAGAATCAAGAACAGTTATAAATGCCGTTTCAGGACGCTCTGATAATAGGCAAAAAGTGGCGACAATTCATTTAACTATTTCAATTCAAAACATTGACCATCTGCATAAAGTGGTAGATAAAATTAAACAATTACATGATATATATTCAGTGCGAAGAGTGATGCATTAGAGGTGAAATAATGCGAGTTGTCTTACAAAGAACAAAAGAATCATCCGTTCGTGTAAATGGAGAAACAGTTGGACAAATAGATGCTGGATTGACCTTACTTGTCGGTATCACACATGAGGATACGATAGAAGACGTGGAGTATGTAGCCGATAAGGTTGTAAACTTACGTATTTTTGAAGATGAAGATGGGAAAATGAACCAATCATTAAAAGATGTAAATGGCCAAATTTTATCAATTTCTCAATTTACGCTTTATGGTGATTGTAAAAAAGGGAGAAGACCTAACTTCATGAATGCAGCAAAACCTGAATTTGCTAAGGAACGTTACGACCAATTCAACGACGTGCTACGAACGAAAGGCTTCGATGTTCAAACCGGAGTATTCGGAGCGATGATGGACGTATCCCTTGTAAACGATGGCCCTGTGACATTGATTATAGAGAGGTAGTTCCAAAAGGGTGGTTTTCCCTTTTGGAACTACCTCGACGCAATGAGCGGAACCGCTACATCTTTTAAGGCTTTTATGAGTGGTTTTTTCATAAAAGGCGCGTAGCGAGTGAAGCCATTGCAAGTTCCAAAAGGGTGGTTTTCCCTTTTGGAACTACCTCGACGCAATGAGCGGAACCGCTACATCTTTTAAGGCTTTT